>JAFACP010000303.1 GCA_023425455.1 Pseudomonadota bacterium
CTTCAGCGCCAAAGAGACGGAGCAGCTGGTCAGCGAGTGGCTGGAGATGCGCAAAGGCAACGATCTGCCTACGGCGTTCCTGGTGGGCGGGGATTTTATGGCTGCCGGTACCATCAGCGCGTTACAAAAGCACGGTTTACGCGTACCGCAGGATGTTTCAGTGATGAGCATCGACGGTTTCAACCTGGCGGCAATCCAGGATGTGCCGTTAACCGCGGTGCATGTCCCGCGTGATGAGCTGGGCGCGGAAGCCGTGTACATGCTTCAGCAGCGGCTGATGCGCCCGGAGGCACCGGTTGGCACGCTGTTGCTCAATGGTGCGCTGTCGGTGCGGGAGTCCGTCAGGCGGATACGTCAGGGGAAACGACGCACCGCCGTTGAGCGGGAAGGGCTGTATGACGCTTAAGCCATACCCAGCGCCCGTTTGCCGTGGATGTTCAGATCGTCGAGGGTAAAGCGATCCTGCCAGCTTTTCTCATAATCTTCGCGCGGGAAATCGCCCGGCGACGCGCCGGTTTCCAGCGCCGCCTTCACCTTCTTCGCGTAGGCGAGGTTCTTCTCGCACATGGGCGCGGCGGGGATATACATCACGTTGCCCCAGCCCTGCTGATCGTCAACCGGTGCGACGGAGTGGATCACGTCGCAGTGCCACCAGACCGAGTCCCCGGCTTCCAGCGCCGGAATGCTGGTTAACGCTTCGATAAGCAGTGGATGCCATCTTTCGGAGATCGGCAGGACGCGCCCCGGCGCCACGCCGCACAGTTCGTCCTCCGGCACATCGTTCAGCAGAGGACGCAGCAAAATGTAAGCCATCGCTTCCGGGATCGGCACCACGTGCAGCAGCCCCTGGCCGGGGATCATGTCTGACAGGGCGGTCCAGCCCTGGAAGGTACGGAAGACCGAACATTTGGTGGTGTTATCCACGGTGTACTCTTCCACTTCGGTACGGTGTGCGGCGTTCCACGGATCGTACTCTTCGACACGGCCGTCAAACACCCGGGCAAAGACCTGCTGATAGGCCGGAAGTAGCCAGCGCTCCAGCGCGCCGGAGTCGGTATGTGCGCCGAGTCCTTTTGAGGTGGTTCCCGGCGGGCGGCGGCGAATGCGATCCGGGTAGATCACGCTGACATCCGGGTTAAACCACTGTTTGCCGTGGCTTTCGAATGTCCACAGACGGTTGAGAAACGACTGCACCTGGGCCATCTCTTCGCTCTGGCGCGCCTGCATCTGCGCCTGTGACCAGTAGATCGGGTAAATCTCCGGACGGGAGGCGCTTAAGGTGCCGAAAAAGTTATCTCCCGGCCCTGTATAGAGATCATCAAAGCGGTTGCGCGCCAGGTAGTCGAGCATGGCGTTATCCCACGCCAGCGCTTTTTCGCGCGGGAAATGACCTTTGATCACCGCGCAACCACGGCGTTTGACCGCCTCGCGCTGGGCGTCGGTGATTGTGCCGTTTTTGACATCCGCAAACGGGATCACCGGCCAGACCGCATCTCCGCTATTTTTTAACGCATTAATTTCTGCAACCCGCGCGGCGATACGCTGGCTGAGCGCGTCGAACACCGCCTGAACGTCACCGATCTGCGCACGCAGCTCACGTTTCAACTGCCGAATTGCCGCCTTGTGGTCCGCAGGCAAAGTTTCACTGCTAAATGTTAACGTCATACCGGCCTCGCATCTTTCATTCGAAAGTAAAAGCATCTACAAATGATACTTTAAGTTAAAAATTAGTTAATGCAAGTTTAAAAACTTGATGGGCTGCACAGGATGGAAAAAGAGTGAGATGCCGGAGCCAGGCTCCGGCGAAGCGGGGATCAGGCGTCGAACGGGGCGGTCTTGTCGAGTACGGCCTGAATAACGTTCAGCGCGCCCTGGTGGTTATTGTCGTCGGTGCGGTAGCGGCTAATGGCTTTGATGCTCTCTGCCGCGTTGTCCATTGCAAACGCGTACTGCACCAGCTTCAGCATTTCGGCATCATTACCGCTGTCACCAATTGCCACGCACGCCTGCGGAGAGATCTTCCAGCGTTTCAGCAGGCGGCTGATGCCGTTAGCTTTGTGCAAACCGGGGATGATCAAATCGACAAAGCCGAAGCCGCTGGTGACGGGCTTCATGATGCCATCCAGCGAGACGTGCAACTGATCGATAAGCGCCGGAATATCGCTGTCAGGCAGGTTAAGCGAGAACTTAAACAGCACGTCATCGATCTGATGATAATCGCTGATGCGTTGTAAGCGATGGTAGTGTTTCGACATCAGCGCCACGAACGCCTCCGGGGCGTCATCGCTGACGTAGGCGCTCTTAAGCCCACAGGCGACGAAGTTGAGCTGCTTATCTTTCAACAGCTCACCGGTAACGATTTGCGATTCGTGGCGGGTCAATTCGCCGTGGAAAATCTGTTCCCCGTGATCGAAAACCAGCGCGCCGTTTTCCGCGACGAAAGAGATCTGCGCTTTCAGCTCCGGGAAGAAGGAGATGAGCTGGTAGTACTGATTCCCGCTGGCCACCACAAATTCAATGCCGCGGGCCTGAAG
>JAFACP010000356.1 GCA_023425455.1 Pseudomonadota bacterium
TTGAGCTGCGCTGCGTCAACCGCCGCCTGCGCGGCGCGAATGTCGGCCTGTGCCTGAATGGCGGCCGAACGACGCTGCTCCCACTCCTCACGGGAGACCACGTTGGTGTTGATCAGTTTATTGGTACGGTTCGCCTCGCTTTGCGCCAGGCTGGCCTGTGTTTTGGCTCTCGCCAGCGTCGCCTGCGCCTGTTCCAGCGCGGCGCGATAGGTTCTGTCATCAATGGTGAACAGCACCTCGCCCTTTTTCACTTCCTGGCCGTCGGTGTAATTCACCTTATCAATGTAGCCGGAGACGCGCGGGCGGAGCTGAACGCTTTCCACCGCTTCAATCCGGCCGTTAAAACTATCCCACTGGCTAATGGATTTCACGACCACGTCAGCGGCACTGACGGCGGGCGCGGGTGGGGCGGCATTTTGCGCGACGCTGTTATCGCACCCGACGAGCAGCACGGAGAGCAACATCACCCCCGTCGCGCTCAGATGAAAATTACCCCAGGTTTTTTGCAGGCTCATTATTTTTATTCCGCTCATTGCAGCCGCCGGGCAAGACACAGCGGGAGACGCTGCGCCACATCCTTTGTCCGGGCTGGCTTAAGGCCATTTGTGTCGTTCATCGCCACAAAACTGTAACAGTTGTGAATACACTATCCGCGGCGATTGTAGGAAGGCGCTTAACTAAGTGCAAGAATAATTGTTGCACTTTATGTGCTATTTGAACCGGGGCGAAAAGACCCGTTTTGGGCAGGGAATTAAGTGCAACAATAAAACTTGCAATTAATACCAAAACGCGCCACCTTTTAATGCAACAAACAAAGATACCTTTAAATATGCTGCGTGGGAGTAACCCGATGAACACTGGCGCGTTTATGCACGATTTACTCGACTGGATCGATAACAACCTCGATAGCCGGCTGGATATTGAGACCGTCGCCCGGCGATCCGGCTATTCGAAATGGCACCTCCAGCGCCTGTTCAAAGCACATACGGGCTATCCCCTTGCCGGGTATATTCGCGCACAAAAGCTGCAAAAATCGGTTGAGCGTTTAACCCACAGCGATGAACCGATTTTAAACGTGGCGATCGCGCTGGGCTTTGACTCTCAGCAGTCCTTCAACCGCAGCTTCAAGCGTCAGTACGGCCAGGCCCCTGGTGCATGGCGGCGAAGTACAGGCGGCCCGACAGCGCAGTCGTTGCGACAGTAACGCAGATTTTGCTGTAACATAAACCCGGAACTGTTATGCTGTATAAAAATACAGTGAAAGGGGGCGTAATGGCTGTTGAAACAAAATTTGTTGTCGTACGAAAAGGTGAAGAGAAAATGACATTTGCCAGCAAGAAAGAGGCTGACGCTCACGACAAACTCCTTGATATGGCAGAAGCGTTCACCGACTGGCTGTTGCAAAGCGGAGTGCAGATGGACGACACGCAGGCTGAGGATCTTGGGCTGTATCTCGCCGGGCAGAAAGAGGCTGTGCAGCATATTCTGCGTACCAGCAAACGTCCTGAGCCCTCAATGACAGCAGATAAAACAGAAGATCCCGCTGACACCAAAAAAATCAGAGCGGTGAAAGCGGCCTGAAGGCCTGAAAAATCATCACCGGTGCCGTAAGCCGAAAACGTCTTACGGCTTTTTTGTTGTCTGCAGCAATCCCCTCAAATATCTGCAGTAGGGGAACGCTGGCAAATTCGTTTTGTGTCGGGGGGCGGAGTTGCCGGTATTTTGTTGCTGGAAGGGCAGGGACCTGGGTCAGGCTCAAAAGAGTGGTTTACTCAATTTAGCTATCTGGAAATATAAATGTCACTCCTTACTAATACTCCGTGTACTACAAATCAAGCGTAATGCATTTCAAATAATAGTCATCTGCCTGGCTCCACGCCTGTAGGCTATTAAGGCCATAACGTGAGGATAGGATAGCCTTCACAACTCGGGATATTCACCCTTTGTCGCTGCAGTGAATCAGGCGCAGCGCAGCGGAGTACAGACAGGTGTCACTCTTTTCATCACTAATCTGCCGTGAATCTCAAGACCCGCCCATCGATGCCAGAATCCGAAGCCAATACTCATATCTTCCTGGCCAAAACAGGGTCTGCGTACCGGCTTTTCCCATGCCAAAGCCGTGCCCGCCAGTCGGGTAGCGGTACATTTCCACGGGAACATGATGGGTTTTGCAGGCGGCGTACATCAGCTGCGAGTTATGTGGATCGGAAAGCGGATCATCCCCGGCCTGCACAAGAAAGCAGGGCGGCGTGTCTGCCGTCACGGCATTCTGCACCGACCATGCGGCTTCTTCGGCCACTGTCGCCCCCCGGCCAATCAAAATGTGATGCGTTGAGGTATGGCTATAGGGTCTTTCCAGCGTCACGATAGGGTAAATCAGCGCCGCGCCGTCAGGCCTGGCACTGAGCGAGTCTCGCTCATCCTGCGCCGCGTAGGTGCGAAAATCAGGCCGGGTTGCCGCCATCCCCATCAGATGCCCACCCGCTGAAAACCCCAGGACGCTCACCCGCTGTTCCCGCTGGCGGATGATCCTCAACGCCCGCTGTGCGTCCTGGAGCGCGACCCGGCTGCCGTCGTGCCAGCCCTCGCCGGGCAGGCGATAAATGAGAATATAAGCCGTATAGCCGCGGGCGTTGAGCCACTTTGCTGCGGGCAGCGCCTCTTTGCCGAGCTGGATTTGCCTGTAGCCGCCTCCTGCCGCGATCAGCACCGCGCGCCCGTTGGGAAAAGGGGAGGGCATAAGGCGCAGACCCGGCGTAGCGATGTTTCGCAATGCGCCGGAAGCGGAGACGATCCGCGTCCCGGTGGGCCCGCCGCCGCCCGGTGGCGTCCCGTGCCAGAGAGGGATCTCTGCGCCGGTTTCTGCAGAGGGAAGGGCAAATGCGTGGCGGGCGGTGGCCGTTGCGGCAGCTATGCCCAGCAGAAAATGGCGGCGGTTCATGCGGTGTCTCCGGTGGGGAACCCACCCCAGTAAAGCAGGAAACCGGGTAAGCGTGCGCAAGCATTTGCGTACAACTGTGTCCGCCCCCGCCGTCGCACGGCGACCGGCGTGGTGTTGGCAGACAGGCAATCCGTCTGAGCTAGCCCGCCTCCAGCATGCCGAAGCTGACAATTCGCGCGCGCCCCAGCTCTTTTGCCCGGTACAGCGCCACATCCGCCGCCCGCAGCAGATTGTCGCTCTGGGCGTGCTGCGGGTAGCTGGCGATACCGATAGACACATCAACGGGGCCAATCTCAGACAAACCATAGCGCAGCGTCAGGGCATGCACCCCGTTATAGATTTCCGTCGCGCAGGCGTGGGCGCCCGCTTCGTCGGTATCATTCAGCAGCGCGAGGAACTCCTCTCCCCCGTAGCGGAAGGCCATTCCGGTGTCATGAGCCGCGCGCTGAACAATCGCTGCCACGCTTTTGATCACCTGGTCGCCCGCCTCATGGCCGAAGCGGTCATTGATGCTCTTGAAGTGATCGATACCGATCATCAGGCAGCTTAGCGGCTGGTTATTGCGTATCGCCTGGGTCATTTGCGTGCGCAGCGTATCTTCCAGATGATGGCGGTTGCGCAGGCCGGTCAGCGGGTCGAACAGGGCTTTCTCCAGCAGGGCGTCGCGCAGACGCTGGTTCGCCAGCGCCAGCCCCAGCGCTTCGGCCATCAGCTCCAGATAGGCGCGGGAAGGCGCGGTCTCCGGGGTGATGTTCTGGAACGAGAGCAGGCCGATCGCCTCGCCCTGGGCGATCAGCGGAATGCACAATGTGTCGTTCGCGTGAGATTCCGGCAGGTGATAGCAGGCAATATCCGGCTCGCCGTTGACCGGCGGGTGGCTCTGCCCGCGTCGTACCGCCCAGCAGGCATCCGGGTGGAACGGCGCCTGCTGGTCGTCAGGTGAGGGCCAGCTGGCCACGCCGCGCATCTGCCACGGATCGCGATCGAGAATAAAGAGCTGCCCGGCAATGCCGGGGGCAATATTGGGTGCAAACAGCTCCGCCACGTTAACCACGTCGGAAAAGCTCTCGCAGCCCTGCAGGCGCTGGGTCATGCGCGCCAGCAGCTCGCGAATGGCCCAGTCGGCATCGCGTTCTCTCTCCAGCCGCTGCCGCGCCAGGCCGTTTTCGCGGAAGATGCGGATCGCCTGCGCCATATCGCCGATCTCATCGATCTGGTTAAAGTTGGGCGTTTCGACAGCATAGTCCTGCGAGGCCAGCCGGTGAACGACGTCGCTCAGGCGCACCACCGGGCGCAGAACGCGGCGTTTTAAAATAAAGCCCAGCACAAATAAAAACAGCAGGGCGGTTACCCCCACCATCACTTCCGAGACGGTGCGCAGCATTTTCGATTTTTGCGTCGCATCCTGAACGGCGGTCTGCGCCCGCCTGTCGAGCATCTGGCGAAAATGATCAATCTGGTTTTGCGCGCGCTCCAGCTCCTTTTCATAGGCCTCGCCGTACAGCAGGGCCACCGCCTGCTGTGACCCTCCCTGCGCGATATTCGACAGCGCGCTTTGCTGCTCGTCCTGCAGTTCGGCAATAATCTGTAACCCCTCATGCAGCAGCGCCAGCTCTTCCCCCGACGCGCCGTTATCTTTCAGCGCCGCCAGCCGCTGTTCAATGCCCGTCAGGGTGTTCTCTTTTTGCTGATACTCCGCAAGCACGGCGGGGGCTTTTTTGATGACGTACAGGCGTGCAAGGTCGGACTGCTCCCAGGCATCCGTCTCAACCGCGTTCGTGAGCTGGTCGAACTGCTGTCGCTGCGCAACGGCCTGACGCTCGACGTTATCGGCGTGAGAGGCCATCAGCATGACCACGCCGGAGGCAATCGTCAGGCAGACCGTTGCGCCGTATGCCCAGTTAGTTATCGTGGCGATTCTCACCTGATGATCCTTTTACGACGGGAGTGGGATAGCATTTTTCACATTATAGAAAACGTTTGATTTTTGGTGATAAAAAAGGCGGCACAGTGCCGCCGGGTGTGATGATTATCGACCGTGGATCAGATATCTGGAGGGTTTTTCCCTTCATCAATAAACG
>JAFACP010000371.1 GCA_023425455.1 Pseudomonadota bacterium
GGTCTATTCCGATCACTTTGAGCACGTTTCGGTGATGCGTAAAGTGCTGCTGCGGATGACCAGCTGGATGCACTATCTCTATCTTGACCACTAACCGATGAAGGCAGGAAGACGAAATGTAGACCTGCCTTTTTTCACCGCTTGATCCATACTGACCTCTTTGTGGGCATTCAGGAGCAGGCAATGAAACTGATCGGCAGCTACACCAGTCCCTTTGTGCGTAAAATTTCGGTTCTCCTGCTGGAGAAAGGGATCGCGTTTGAATTCGTCAACGAACAGCCCTATAACGCCGACAGCGGCGTCGCCCGGTACAACCCGCTGGGGAAAGTCCCGGCTCTGGTGACGGATGAGGGGGAATACTGGTTTGATTCCCCCATTATTGCGCAGTACATCGAATGGCTCGGCGTCGCGCCAGCGATGCTGCCGTCGGACCCCAAAGCCGCGCTGGCGGTGAAACAGATTGAGGCGCTGGCTGACGGTATTATGGATGCGGCCCTCGCCTCGGTGCGTGAGCAGGCCAGACCCGTCGCCCTGCAGTCGGAAACGGAACTGCTGCGCCAGCGCGAGAAAATCACCCGCAGTCTGGATCGCTGCGAGCAGCTTATCCGTGAGGGCCGTATCCAGACCGACCGCCTCGATCTGGCGACGATTGCCATCGCCTGCGCCATCGGCTACCTCAACTTCCGCCACGTGTCGCCTGGCTGGTGCGTCGATCGTCCGCTGCTGGTCAGGCTCGCCGACACCCTTTTCCAGCGTGAAAGTTTTGCCCGCACCGAACCACCAAAGGCTTGATAAGGGTTATAACACTTCCTCCTCCGGAGGCGGTACAATCCCTCCCTATTGTTGACTCCCTCTCCTGTCGGGAGGGAGGATGGATACTCAATCCCAGGCGCTTTCATGACAACTCTTCGCTCTCTCTACAGCCATATTCCTGCCACCGATCGTCTTCTGCGCGAGCCCCACTGTCAGACCGTGGTCGGGCGGTTTGGCCATACCGCCACGGTGGCGGTATTGCGCGAACTTCAGGAGGAGGCCCGGCGCGCTATTCAGGCCGGGAATACGCTCCCTGACTGGTGCGCAGCGTGGAGCACAGAGGCTGAGCGGCGATTATCGGCGCAAACGCAGAGCGCGATACGCCCGGTGATCAATCTGACGGGAACCGTGCTGCATACCAACCTCGGGCGCGCGATTCAGGCCGAAGCCGCCGTTGAGGCTGTCACCCGGGCAATGCGCTCGCCGGTTACCCTTGAGTACGATCTTGACGGTGCCGGACGCGGCCATCGCGATCGGGCGCTGGCGGACATGCTGTGCCAGCTCACGGGCGCGGAAGACGCCTGCATCGTCAATAACAACGCCGCCGCGGTGCTGCTGATGCTGGCGGCCACGGCCAGCGGCAAAGAGGTTGTCGTCTCTCGCGGTGAACTGGTGGAGATTGGCGGCGCCTTCCGCATCCCTGACGTTATGCGTCAGGCGGGCTGTGCCCTGCATGAAGTGGGCACCACCAACCGTACCCACGCAAAAGATTATCGCGCCGCCGTCAATGAAAACACCGCGCTGCTGATGAAGGTTCACACCAGCAATTACCATATTGAAGGGTTTACCCGGGCCGTTGATGAGGCGGAGCTTGCCGGGATTGGCCGCGAGCTGAATGTGCCGGTGATTGCCGACCTGGGCAGCGGCTCGCTGGTGGATCTCAGCCGCTTTGGTCTGCCGAAAGAGCCGATGCCGCAGGAGATGATTGCCGCAGGCGTAAGTCTGGTGAGTTTCTCCGGCGACAAACTGCTGGGAGGCCCGCAGGCGGGCATTATCGTGGGTAAGCGCGAGCTGATTGCCCGGCTGCAGCAGCATCCGCTGAAGCGCGCGTTACGCGCCGACAAAATGACCCTTGCGGCGCTGGACGCCACGCTGCGCCTCTATCTTCACCCGGAGAAACTGGCCGGGCGCCTGCCGGTGTTGCGTCTGTTAACCCGCGAGTGCGCGTCGATTACGGCGCAGGCGGAGTCGCTGCTGCCGCAGATTGCACCGCACTACCCGGAGTTTGAGGTACGGGTTGAGTCTTGCCTGTCGCAGATCGGCAGCGGCTCGCTGCCGGTTGACCGCTTGCCCGGCGCCGCGCTGACCTTCACGCCCCGCGACGGGCGCGGCAGCCGGCTTGAGGCGCTTTCGGCTCGCTGGCGCAGGCTGCCGGTGCCGATCGTTGGCCGTATCGGTGACGGACGGATGTGGCTGGATCTGCGCTGTCTTGAAGATGAAGCGCTATTTCTGGAGATGGTGTCGAAATGATTATTGCCACGGCGGGTCACGTTGACCACGGAAAAACCACCTTACTGCAGGCGCTGACGGGCGTGAATGCCGACCGCCTGCCGGAAGAGAAAAAGCGCGGTATGACCATTGATCTGGGCTATGCCTACTGGCCGCAGCCGGATGGCCGGGTGCTGGGGTTTATCGATGTGCCCGGTCACGAAAAGTTTCTCGCCAATATGCTGGCCGGGGTGGGCGGTATCGACCATGCGCTGCTGGTGGTGGCCTGCGATGACGGGGTGATGGCGCAAACCCGTGAGCATCTGGCGATCCTGCAGCTCACGGGAAACCTGCAGCTGACCGTGGTGCTCACCAGGGCCGATCGCGTCGATGAGGCGCGGATTGCGGCGGTACGCGAGCAGGTGCAGACGCTGTTGCGTGAGTCGGGTTTTGCCGATGTACCACTGTTTGTCACCGTGGCGACAGAAGGGCGCGGGATTGACGAACTGCGTCACCATCTGCAGCAGCTCACGCCGCGTCAGCATGTCAGCCATCATCGCTTTCGCCTGGCCGTCGACCGGGCATTTACCGTGAAAGGCGCAGGCCTGGTGGTGACCGGGACGGCACTCAGCGGCGAAGTGGCGACAGGCGATACGCTGTGGCTAACGGGGGTCAATAAACCGATGCGCGTGCGCGGTCTGCATGCGCAAAACCAGCCGGTAGATCAGGCCCACGCCGGGCAGCGTATCGCGCTGAATATCGCCGGCGATGCCGAAAAAGAGCAGGTAAACCGCGGCGACTGGCTGCTGGCTGAGGCCCCGCCAGAGCCCTGCGAGCGGGTCATTGTCTCCCTGCAGGTGCGGGCGGCGCTCACCCAGTGGCAGCCGCTGCATATTCATCATGCCGCCCGTCACATCACCGGACGCGTTTCGCTGCTGGAAAATGATCTCGCCGAACTGGTGTTCGATACGCCGCTGTGGCTGGCGGATAACGATCGTCTGGTGCTAAGGGACATCCAGGCGCGGGAGACGCTGGCTGGCGCGCGGGTGGTGACGCTCAACCCGCCGCGGCGCGGCAAACGCCAACCGGCGTACCTGCAGTGGCTGGCCTCGCTGGCGCAGGCCGACGACGACAAGGCCGCGTTAGAGGTACACCTGACGCGCGGCGCCGTCAGTCTTGCGGCTTTCGCGTGGGCGCGCCAGCTCAGCGGTGACGGCCTGTGTCAGCTGACGCAGGCGCCCGGTTTTATTCAGGCCGGTAACAGCCTGCTGAATGCGCCGGTTGCCGCCCATTGGCAGCGTAACGTGCTGACTACGCTTGCCACCTATCATGAGCAGCATCAGGATGAGCCCGGGCCGGGACGTGAACGCCTGCGCCGGATGGCGCTGCCGATGGAAGACGAGGCGCTGGTGCTGCTGCTTATCGAGAAGATGCGCGAAAGCGGGGCGATCGAGAGCCATCATGGCTGGCTGCACCTGCCCGATCACAAGGCCGGTTTCACCCCGGAGCAGGCGGCGATATGGCAAAAGACGGCGCCGATGTTTGGCGATGAGCCGTGGTGGGTGCGCGATCTGGCCCGTGAAACCGCGACCGATGAGCAACGGATGCGCCAGGTGCTGCGGCATGCGGCGCAGCAGGGGTTAATTGTGGCGATCGTGAAAGATCGTTACTATCGCAACGATCGCATCGTTGCCTTTGCCAGCCTGATCCGCGAGCTGGATCAGGCGCGCGGTTCAACCTGCGCCGTCGATTTTCGCGACCGGCTGAATGTGGGGCGCAAGCTGGCCATCCAGATCCTCGAATATTTTAACCGCACTGGCTTCACCCGCCGTCGCGGCAATGACCACGTATTGCGTGATTCCCGCCTCTTTCCTGAAGAGCAGGTCGTCACCAGCACCCCATAGCAAACAACCTCTCGCCCTCTGCACGCCGCCGCTGTCGCGGTGGCGTCGGTCAACCCTCCCCGATTATGGTGGGGGAGCGCTATGCCCTGTTCCTCCGCCGCCTGCGTCTGGTTATGGTAAACGTCCGGCATGATATGGAGTCGAACAATGATTGTAAGAACATGGCATGGCTGTGTGCCCGTTGAGCACGCAGAAGGGTTCGCTGAACACCTGCAGTTAACCGGCGTAAAGCATTCGCAGGGGATCGACGGCAATCTGGCGGCGGTCGTGAAACGTCAAACCCAGGGCGAGTGGGAACATTTTTTTCTGGCAACCTGGTGGGCGGATATCGGGGCCGTGAAGGCGTTTGCGGGTGACGATTATCATCGCGCTGTGACGTACCCGGAAGATGAAAAATTCTGTTTGCTGTCAGATCCTTATGTCTTTCAGCATCAGGTAGAGGCGATCCGGCCCCTGTAACCCTCCACGGGCGTCTTCGCGTCAGCGCACTGCGTGATGTGACGCCCGTCGTAAACCCGTCTACCGGCTGGCGAGAAAATCGCCAGTCGGAACTACCCTTGATCTACACCAACAGCAAGGAGACGGTCATGACAAACAATCCTCCCTCATCGCGCGTCCAGCCTGGTGAGTATGGTTTTCCCCTGAAGCTTAAACCCCGTTATGACAACTTTATCGGCGGCGACTGGGTGGCCCCCGTCGACGGTGAATACTATTCCAACCTGACGCCGGTTACCGGCCAGCCGCTGTGCGAGATTGCCAGCTCCGGGAAAAAAGATATCGACCTGGCGCTTGATGCCGCGCACAAGGTGAAAGATCGCTGGGGGCACACCTCGGTCCAGGAC
>JAFACP010000418.1 GCA_023425455.1 Pseudomonadota bacterium
CACCATCATCAGACGGACCATCGCATCATCCAGCGGCTGGCCAACGCCCGCCGCATGCGAAAGCACCAGCGAACGCTGTAAATTCTCCAGATCGTCAGTGGCGATACGGGTCTGCGCCAGCAGGCCAAAGCCGGTATTGATGCCATAGGCGGTACGCCCTTCAGCGACGATCGCTTCGACGCAGGCGACGCTGTCATTAATGGCGCGATGGGCGCATTCATCAAGCTTAAGGGTAAGCGGGTGACGCCAGACGTTGCGTAACTGTTTCAGCGTCAGCTGGCCGGGCGTAAGTGTTAAGGCGTTCATTCATGCTTTCCTTGTGTGGCAGGGATCATCGGCAGGTTTAGCCCCTGCTCTTTGGCACATTCAATCGCAATGTCGTAACCCGCATCTGCGTGACGCATCACGCCGGTAGCCGGATCGTTATGCAGCACCCGCGCGATACGCGCCGCCGCTTCATCCGTCCCGTCGCAGACGATCACCATCCCGGAGTGCTGGGAGAAACCCATTCCCACGCCGCCGCCGTGGTGTAACGAGACCCAGGTTGCGCCGCTGGCGGTATTTAACAGCGCATTCAGGAGCGGCCAGTCAGAGACGGCGTCAGAGCCGTCGCGCATCGCTTCCGTTTCACGGTTCGGGCTGGCGACGGAGCCAGAGTCCAGGTGGTCGCGGCCGATCACAATCGGCGCAGAGACCTCGCCGCAACGCACCATCTCATTGAATGCCAGACCGAGTTTTTGTCGCCACTCCAGCCCCACCCAGCAGATACGCGCAGGCAGCCCCTGGAAGTTAATGCGCTCGCGGGCCATATCCAGCCAGTGATGCAGGTGTTTGTCGTCCGCGACGATCTCTTTCACCTTCGCGTCGGTCCTGTAGATATCCTCTGGATCGCCGGACAGGGCGACCCAGCGGAATGGCCCGATCCCCCGGCAAAACAGCGGGCGAATATAGGCAGGCACGAAGCCCGGGAAATCAAAGGCGTTTTCAACGCCCACCTCTTTCGCCATCTGGCGAATATTGTTGCCGTAGTCAAAGGTCGGAATACCCATCTGGCTAAAGGCCAGCATGGCGGAGACGTGTTCTGCCATGGAGCGTTTAGCGGCAAGTACCGTGCCTTCCGGGTCGGTTTCCGCTTTTTGCTGATAGTCTTCCCACGTCCAGCCTTTTGGCAGGTAACCGTGCAGCGGATCGTGCGCGCTGGTCTGGTCGGTCACCAGATCCGGGCGCACGCCGCGGGCAACGAGTTCAGGAACGATGTCCGCCGCGTTACCGCACAGGGCAATCGAGACGGCTTTGCCTTCGGCTGTGTATTTTTTGATACGCGCCAGCGCATCGTCCAGGCTGGTCGCCTGCTCATCCACGTAGCGGGTACGCAGACGGAAATCGATACGGCTCTGCTGGCACTCAATATTCAGTGAACAGGCACCGGCCAGCGTCGCGGCCAGCGGCTGCGCGCCGCCCATTCCGCCTAAACCTGCGGTCAGCACCCAGCGGCCTTTTAGCGAGCCGTTATAGTGCTGGCGACCTGCCTCGACGAAGGTTTCATAGGTTCCCTGCACGATGCCCTGGCTGCCAATGTAGATCCAGCTGCCTGCGGTCATCTGGCCATACATGGCCAGCCCTTTGGCATCCAGTTCGTTGAAATGCGCCCAGTTGGCCCAGTGCGGCACCAGGTTGGAGTTGGCGATTAACACCCGGGGGGCATTTTTGTGGGTTTTGAAGACGCCGACCGGTTTACCGGACTGCACCAGCAGGGTTTCGTCGTGCTCAAGGCTGGTCAGGGATTTAACAATAGCGTCATAGCACTCCCAGTTGCGCGCGGCGCGGCCAATACCGCCGTAGACCACCAGTTCGTGGGGGTTTTCCGCCACCTCGGGATCAAGGTTGTTCATCAACATGCGCAGCGGTGCTTCGGTGAGCCAGCTTTTGGCTGTGAGCGTGGTGCCACGCGGGGCGCGGACATCCTGCTGGCGATATTTACCTGACGACATTGTGTGCTCCTCATACGGGACAGATGATGTATTTAGATATACTTGTATAGACAAGCACACACAAGACGAGTTTTAACAAAAAAGATACAATTTTGTTATATTGCGCCAGCAATCACGCTTTTGATGCTTATGACATGAAATGGCCCTGCAGCCGGTAGCGGTTTCCGGGAAAGAGCAACCTGGCGTGGGAGACAATCTCTGACGATGACCAGGTGCGACGACGAATAAGCAGACACGGGTCGTGCTCTTTAATGCGCAGCCACTCGCACTCCTGCGGCGTGGCGCGGACCGCCTCCACAATGTGCTCCCCTTCCGTCAGCGGTGCGACAAGCGAAAGATACGCGTGCGGCGTGGTTTGGGTGTAATCCTGGTGCAGATAGTCCGGTATCCGTTCCGCGTTAACGCAGCGATCTTCAATTTGCACCGGAATGTCATTTTCGAAATGCACCATCACCGAGTGGAAGATGCGGCTTCCCTCCCTGACGTTAAGCTCTGCGGCCTGCTCGGCGCTGGCCTGGGTTTCCTCGAGCACCAGCACCTCACAGCGGTGCTGGTGATGACGGGCGGCAATCTCGTCCGCAATACTGCGAATTTCAAACAGGGCGGATTGCCCTTTCGGTTCCGCCACAAACGTGCCTACCCCCTGAAGACGCACCAGCAGTCCTTCATCAGTGAGTTCGCGCAGCGCCCGGTTGATGGTCATCCGGCTGAAACCGAACTGGGCCACCAGCTCCGCCTCAGACGGAATTCGGTCATGCGCGCGCCAGACGCCTGCGGCAATTTTTTCGCTTATCGCCTGCTTCACCTTTTCATAAAAAGGGGCCGGCGGCGTGGGTTGTGTCCCGGGTGAGCGTGAAAACATCATGACTCCTGTAGTTGTGTTATGCCCACCAGTGAGCAATTTGCCAGGCAAGGCGGGCGGCCAGTCTGGCCCCCTGTCCGTCGCGATCGTACTGCGGGTTAAACTCGACCAAATCGGTCGCCTGCAGTTTGCCGCTGCGACAGACGCAGGCGATGACCGGCAGCAGATCCAGCGCCGGGATCCCCAGCGCCGCTGGCGCGGAGACGGCGGGCATTTCCCCGGCGGGCAGCACATCAAGATCGATGGTGAGGTAGACACGGTCAGCCTTTGCCAGCAGCGTTTCCAGCACGGATAACGCCTCACGGCGAAAATGCAGGTCTTCCACCAGGGTGACGTTCAGCCGTTCGGCCTCATCCCACAGCGCCTGAGTATTCGCCGCCCGGCTTACGCCTAAACAGGCGTAATGAAATTCGCGCGATTGCGCCTCGCAGTACTGCGCAAGCTGACGAAAAGGGGTGCCGGAGGTTGCCTGCTCTGCACGACGCAGATCAAGGTGCGCATCCAGATTAACAATCAGCACGCGCTCGTGGGCGAAGGCGTCCAGTACGCCACGGCCATGTGCCCATGCCGTCTCGTGCCCTCCACCGAGCACCAGCGTGCGCATACCGGACTGCTGGCAGGCGGTCACGGCGTCGCTTAGTGCCCGCTGCGCCGCTTCGAGCTGCGCGCCGTCCACGGCGATTGAGCCGAGATCCTCCAGCCGCTGATGGCCGTCATGGCTGGCCATATTCGCCAGCGCGCGCCGCAGCACATCCGGTGCCTGCGCCGCACCGGGGCGCCCCTGATTACGCCTGACGCCCTCATCGCAGGCAAACCCCAGCAGCGCAATGCCCGACGGCTGCGGGGTAAACTGCCGGTGCTGTTTTACCGTCTGGAAGAGGCGCCGGGCGCTGCTGGCCTCGGCGCTGTCGTCGCGCCCCTGCCAGACCGACGCTGAAACGGGCTGCCATAATCTCATACCGCCACTCCGCGAAATATACGTTGATACAGGGGATTACGACCGGGTTCGTAAACCATCTCCACCGGATGTTGCGCATCCCAGACAATAAAATCAGCCACATAACCGGGCCGCAGCTGCCCGTGCGTCTCGCCACGGCCCAGCGCCCGGGCAGCATGGCGCGTGACTCCGGCCCAGGCCTCTTCCGGCGTCAGGCCAAACTGCACGCAGGCCATGTTCATCGCCAGATGGAGGCTGGCAAACGGGCTGGTTCCCGGATTGTAATCGGTGGCGACGGCAAGCGGGACGCCGTGTTTCCTCAGCAGCGCGACGGGCGGGCGCTGCTGCTCCTGCAGAAAATAGAACGCTCCGGGCAGCAGCACCCCGACGGTGCCGCTTTGCGCCATCGCCTGGACGCCCGCCTCGTCGAGATATTCGATATGATCGGCGGACAGGCCTTTATAGCGGCTGACCAGCGCAGCACCTCCCAGACTGGAGAGTTGCTCCACATGGCCTTTGACGGGGATCCCTCGTGCGGCGGCGGCACGGAACACCCGCTCGGTCTGCGACGGGGTGAAACCCACCTTTTCACAGAAGACATCGACGGCGTCAAAT
>JAFACP010000211.1 GCA_023425455.1 Pseudomonadota bacterium
TTGAATTTTTCGCGGAAGTCTGCCAGCAGATGAACGGCAAGACTTATCCGGTCGACGACAAGATGCTCAACTACACGCTGGTGCAGCCGGTAGGCGTTTGTGCACTGGTGTCACCGTGGAACGTGCCGTTTATGACCGCCACCTGGAAGGTGGCCCCCTGCCTGGCGCTGGGTAACACGGCGGTGCTGAAGATGTCTGAACTCTCACCGCTGACCGCCGATCGTCTCGGCGAGCTGGCGCTGGAGGCCGGAATTCCGGCGGGCGTGCTGAATGTGGTGCAGGGCTACGGCGCCACGGCGGGCGATGCGCTGGTGCGTCATCACGACGTACGCGCGGTATCGTTCACCGGCGGCACGGCCACCGGGCGCACTATTATGAAAAACGCCGGGCTGAAAAAATACTCGATGGAGCTGGGCGGCAAATCGCCGGTGCTGATCTTCGAGGACGCCGATATCGAACGGGCGCTGGACGCCGCCCTGTTTACCATCTTCTCCATCAACGGCGAGCGCTGCACCGCAGGTTCACGCATCTTCATTCAGCAGAGCATCTACCCGGAATTCATCAAACGCTTTGCCGAACGCGCCAGCCGTCTGCGGGTGGGCGATCCAACCGATCCGAACACCCAGGTTGGGGCGCTTATCAGCCAGCCACACTGGGAAAAAGTGTCCGGTTATATCCGCCTTGGCCTTGAAGAGGGTGCCACCCTGCTGGCGGGCGGCGCGGACAAACCGGACGATCTGCCGGCGCACCTGAAAGGCGGCAACTTCCTGCGCCCAACCGTGCTGGCGGATGTCGATAACCGTATGCGCGTAGCCCAGGAAGAGATCTTCGGGCCGGTGGCCTGCCTGCTGCCCTTTAAGGACGAAGCGGAGGGCTTACGGCTGGCAAATGACGTGGAGTACGGCCTCGCCTCCTATATCTGGACCCGGGACGTCAACAAGGTGCTGCGCCTGGCGCGCAATATCGAAGCGGGCATGGTGTTCGTGAATACCCAGAACGTGCGCGATCTGCGTCAGCCGTTTGGCGGCGTGAAGGCCTCCGGCACCGGTCGCGAAGGCGGCGAGTACAGCTTCGAGGTGTTCGCCGAAATGAAAAACGTCTGTATCTCAATGGGCGACCACCCGATTCCGAAATGGGGGATCTGAAGATGGGCACGTTAGCGTTAGCGGCAAAAATCACCCACGTTCCGTCGATGTATCTCTCCGAACTGCCGGGGAAAAACCACGGCTGCCGCCAGTCGGCGATCAACGGACATAAAGAGATCAGCCGGCGCTGTCGCGAGCTGGGGGTCGACACCATCATCGTCTTCGACACCCACTGGCTGGTAAACAGCGCCTACCACATCAACTGCGCGGACCATTTTTCCGGGGTCTATACCAGTAACGAGCTGCCGCACTTTATCCGCGACATGCGTTACGAGTACGACGGCAACCCGGCGCTGGGCCAGCTGATTGCCGACGAAGCGGTGAAGCTTGGCGTACGCGCGAAAGCGCACAACATCCCGAGCCTGAAGCTGGAGTACGGCACGCTGGTGCCGATGCGCTACATGAACAGCGACAAAAACTTCAAAGTGATCTCCATCTCGGCCTTTTGCACCGTGCATGACTTCGCTGACAGCCGCCGGCTCGGCGAGGCGATTATCAGCGCGATTGCGCAATATGACGGCACGGTCGCGGTGCTGGCCAGCGGCTCACTGTCGCACCGTTTTATTGACGACCAGCGCGCCGAAGAGGGGATGAACAGCTACACCCGCGAGTTTGACCGTCAGATGGATGAGCGGGTGGTGAAGCTGTGGCGCGAAGGCCAGTTCCACGCCTTTTGCAACATGCTGCCGGAGTACGCCGACTACTGCTACGGCGAGGGCAACATGCACGACACGGTGATGCTGCTGGGGATGCTCGGCTGGGATAAGTACGAGGGCAAGGTGGAATTTCTCACCGAACTGTTCGCCAGCTCCGGCACCGGCCAGGTCAATGCCGTTTTCCCGCTGCCCGCCTGAGGAGCCGTGATGCCACATTTTATCGCTGAATGTACCGACAATATCCGCGAGCAGGCCGACCTGCCGGGGCTGTTCGCCAAAGTGAACGCGGCGCTTGCCGCCACGGGGATCTTCCCCGCCGGCGGGATCCGTAGCCGCGCCCACTGGCTCGACACCTGGCAGATGGCCGACGGTAAGCACGATTACGCCTTTGTGCATATGACGCTAAAAATCGGCGCGGGGCGCAGCCTGCAGAGCCGGGAGGCGGTCGCTGAGATGCTGTTTGCGCTGATTAAAGCACACTTCGCAACGCTGATGGCAAACCGCTACCTGGCGCTGTCGTTTGAGCTTGACGAGCTGCACCCGACGCTCAATTACAAACAAAACAATGTGCACGCGTTGTTTCGCTGAGGTCTTTTTATGTTCGACAAACACACCCATACCCAGATCGCCCGGCGTCTGCACCAGGCGGAACAGTCGCGGGAGCAGATCCGTCAGATCTCGCTCGACTACCCGACGATCACCCTTGACGACGCCTACGCCGTACAGCGCGAATGGGTGAGTCTGAAAATTGCCGAAGGGCGCGTGCTGAAGGGGCACAAAATTGGCCTGACCTCCAGAGCGATGCAGGCCAGCTCGCAGATCGATGAGCCGGACTACGGGGCGCTGCTGGATGACATGTTCTTCCATGACGGGAGCGATATCCCGACCGATCGCTTTATCGTTCCGCGCATCGAAGTGGAGCTGGCCTTTGTGCTGGCCAAACCGCTGCGCGGCCCGCACTGCACGCTGTTCGACGTCTATAACGCCACCGATTATGTGATCCCGGCGCTGGAGCTGATCGACGCCCGCTGCCACAACATCGATCCCGACTCCGGTCGCCCGCGCAAGGTGTTCGACACCATCTCCGATAACGCCGCCAACGCCGGGGTGATCCTCGGCGGTCGTCCGGTTAAGCCCGACGAGCTGGATCTGCGCTGGATCTCCGCCCTGCTCTATCGTAACGGGGTGATCGAGGAGACCGGCGTGGCCGCTGGCGTCCTTAACCACCCGGCGAACGGCGTGGCCTGGCTGGCAAACAAACTCGCGCCGTATGACGTCCAGCTTGAGGCGGGGCAAATCATCCTCGGCGGCTCGTTCACCCGGCCGGTCACCGCCAGCAAGGGGGACACCTTCCATGTGGACTACGGCAACATGGGCTGCATTAGCTGCCGCTTTGTGTAAGGAGAAGACCATGCAAAACGCATTCAAAGCGGCGCTGAAAGCAGGCAAATCACAGATCGGCCTGTGGCTGGGGCTGACCAGCAGCTACAGCGCCGAGCTGCTGGCGGGCGCGGGATTCGACTGGCTGCTGATCGACGGCGAGCACGCGCCGAATACCGTACAAACGGTCTTAACTCAGCTGCAGGCCATCGCCCCCTATGCCAGCCAGCCGGTGGTACGCCCGTCGTGGAACGACCCGGTGCAGGTCAAACAGCTGCTGGACGTGGGGGCACAAACGCTGCTGCTGCCGATGGTGCAAAACGCCGATGAGGCCCGGCTGGCGGTACGCGCCACCCGCTATCCGCCGGCAGGCATTCGCGGTGTCGGCAGCGCGCTGGCGCGCGCTTCACGCTGGAACCGCATTCCGGATTACCTGCAACAGGCTAACGACGCCATCTGCGTGCTGGTGCAAATTGAAACCCGCGAGGCGCTGAAAAACCTGCCGCAGATCCTCGATGTGGAAGGGGTCGACGGGGTGTTTATCGGCCCGGCGGATCTCAGCGCCGACATGGGGTTTGCCGGTCATCCCCAACACCCGGAGGTGCAGGCCGCCATCGAACAGGCGATCGCGCAGATCCGTGCCGCAGGCAAAGCCCCCGGCATTCTGATGGCCAACGAAGCGCTGGCGAAACGCTATCTCGAACTCGGCGCGCTGTTTGTCGCCGTCGGCGTCGACACCACCCTGCTCGCCCGCGGCGCGGAGGCGCTGGCAGCCCGTTTTATCGCGCACCCGGTAACGTCAGTACAAAACAATAAATCGGTCTACTAATCGCCTGATGAGCCAGGCTCTAACCGTATGATGTGGAGCGCAACATGACGACCTCTACCCTGCAAAACCATGATAATAAAGCTGTTGAACATCGCGTCATTGCTAAGCTGTTTCGTCGTTTGATCGTATTTCTCTTTATTCTGTTCGTCTTTTCGTTTCTCGACCGGATCAACATCGGCTTTGCCGGGCTGACGATGGGCAAAGATCTGGGCCTGACGTCAACGATGTTTGGCCTGGCCGCCACGCTGTTTTACGTCACCTATGTGCTGTGCGGGATCCCGAGCAACATCATGCTGGCGAAGATTGGCGCGCGCCGCTGGATAGCCGGGATCATGGTGGTCTGGGGCATCGCCTCCACCTGTACCCTGTTCGCCACCAGCCCGCAGACGCTGTACGTGCTGCGGATGCTGGTAGGGATTGCCGAAGCCGGTTTTCTGCCGGGGATCCTGGTCTACCTGACCTGGTGGTTCCCGGCCTATCACCGCGCCCGCGCCAATGCGCTGTTTATGATCGCCATGCCGGTGACCATGATGCTCGGCTCGATCCTCTCGGGTTACATTCTGGCGATGGACGGCCTGTGGGATCTGAAAGGCTGGCAATGGCTGTTCCTGCTGGAAGGGTTGCCCTCCGTGGTGCTCGGGGTGGTGACCTGGTTCTTCCTTAATGACACGCCGGATCAGGCCAGCTGGCTTGACGACGAAGAGAAGCAGACGCTGAAAACGATGATTGCCCGCGAGCAGGAGGTTGTCGTTGCGCAGGGGGTGACGCCGCGCTCAACGCTGCGCGAAGTGCTGACCCCGGCGGTGCTGCTCTACACGCTGGCCTACTTCTGCCTGACCAACACGCTCAGCGCGATCAACATCTGGACCCCGCAGATCCTGCAAAGCTTCAACACCGGCAGCAGCAACATCGTCATTGGCCTGCTGGCGGCGATCCCGCAGTTTTGCACCATCCTCGGGATGATCTGGTGGAGCCGCCGCTCCGACAGGCTGAAAGAGCGAAAAAAGCACACCATCCTGCCCTACCTGTTCGCGGCGGCAGGATGGATGCTGGCCTCAGCGACCGATCACAGCCTGATCCAGCTGCTTGGCATAATCATGGCCTCAACCGGATCGTTTACCGCCATGGCGATATTCTGGACGACCCCGGATCAGGTTATTAGCCTGCAGTCCCGCGCGGTGGCGCTGGCGGTGATCAACGCCGTCGGCAACGTCGGATCCGCCGTCAGCCCTCTGCTGATCGGTATTCTGCGCGATGCAACCGGCAGCTTCAGCTCTGGATTGTGGTTTGTCGCCGGGCTGCTGGTGGTCGGCGCGCTGGTGCTGACACGGATCCCAATGACGCACCGCGAAAACCGGCAGCCTTCGCCGGGGATGGCGGCGCAGAAGATCCACTGAGGAGCAGCGATGTGCCAGAGTCCGGTCGCGAATATCGACATCAGCACAGAGTACGACGAGAGTCTGGGTACTGAGGATGTGCATTACCAGTCGTTTGCCCGCATGGCGGCCTTTTTTGGCCGCGACATGCAGGCGCATCGCCACGACCACTATTTTCAGATGCATTTTCTCGACACCGGGCAGATTGAGCTGCAGCTCGACGATCATCGCTATTCGGTGCAGGCGCCGCTGTTTGTCTTAACGCCGCCGTCGGTACCGCACGCCTTTATCACCGGGTCCGACAGCGACGGGCACGTGCTGACGGTACGCGAGGACCTGATCTGGCCGCTGTTAGAGGTGCTCTACCCCGGCACCCGGGAAACATTCGGCCTGCCGGGGATCTGTCTGTCGCTGGCCGACAAGCCAGATGAGCTGGCGGCACTTAAGCACTACTGGCAGCTCATCGAACGCGAATCCACCGCAGAACTGCCCGGACGTGAACACACGCTGGCCCTTTTGGCCCAGGCGGTGTTTACCCTGCTGCTGCGCAATGCAAAGCTCGATGACCACGCGTCGGGCGGTATACGCGGCGAGCTGAAGCTATTCCAGCGCTTTAACCAGCTGATTGATGTCCATTACCATCAGCACTGGACGGTGCCGGACTACGCCTGCGAGCTGCACCTGACGGAATCTCGCCTGACCGATATCTGCCGCCGCTTCGCCAACCGCCCGCCGAAGCGGCTGATCTTCGACCGGCAGCTGCGCGAGGCCAAACGCCTGCTGCTGTTTTCTGACAGCGCGGTAAATGAGATTGCCTGGCTGCTTGGCTTTAAAGACCCGGCCTATTTCGCCCGATTTTTTAACCGCTTAGTGGGGTGCTCGCCCAGCGCGTACCGGGCGCAGAAAGTGCCGGTGTCGTAAGGTCCCGGCGGCACAACCTGTACCTGGGCGACGCTCCGCAGAACGGGTAAGCGGCGCATCACGCGCCGAAAACCCATCCGGATCACAAATCCCACCCTCGCCCGAAAAGTACCTGCCGTTGTCGCAAACGTCCCTTCACCTCTTCCCGCTCCCGGGCTTCAATTGAACAACAAAAACAAAACATAAATTTAACAACCCTGTTCCGATACGAGGTCCCTATGAAGCCTGAAGATTTCCGCGCTGATGCAAAGCGTCCGTTAACCGGCGAAGAGTACCTGAAAAGCCTGCAGGACGGCCGTGAGATTTATATCTACGGCGAGCGGGTAAAAGACGTCACCACCCATCCGGCGTTTCGTAATGCCGCGGCCTCAGTGGCCCAGATGTACGATGCGCTGCACAAGCCCGAACAGCAGGATGCCCTCTGCTGGGGCACCGACACCGGCAGCGGCGGTTATACCCACAAGTTCTTTCGCGTGGCGAAAAGCGCTGACGATTTGCGCCAGCAGCGCGACGCCATTGCCAGCTGGTCACGCCTGAGCTACGGCTGGATGGGACGCACCCCGGACTACAAGGCAGCGTTTGGCTGCGCGCTGGGGGCGAACCCGGCCTTCTACGGTCAGTTCGAGCAGAACGCCCGCAGCTGGTACACCCGCATTCAGGAAGCCGGGCTCTATTTCAACCACGCTATCGTTAACCCGCCAATCGACCGTCATAAGCCGGCGGACGAGGTGAAAGATGTCTATATCAAGCTGGAGAAAGAGACCGACGCCGGGATCATCGTCAGCGGCGCCAAAGTGGTGGCAACCAACTCGGCGCTGACCCACTACAACATGATCGGCTTTGGTTCCGCTCAGGTGATGGGCGAAAACCCGGACTTCGCACTGATGTTCGTCGCGCCAATGGACGCCGAAGGGGTAAAACTGATCTCCCGCGCCTCCTATGAGATGGTGGCTGGTGCCACCGGCTCGCCGTATGACTACCCGCTCTCCAGCCGCTTCGACGAGAACGATGCGATTCTGGTGATGGATCATGTGCTGATCCCGTGGGAAAACGTGTTGATCTACCGTGATTTCGATCGCTGTCGTCGCTGGACGATGGAGGGCGGATTTGCGCGTATGTATCCGCTGCAGGCCTGCGTGCGCCTGGCGGTCAAGCTGGACTTCATCACCGCACTGCTGAAAAAGTCGCTGGAGTGTACCGGAACGCTCGAGTTTCGCGGCGTGCAGGCGGATCTGGGCGAAGTGGTGGCCTGGCGCAATATGTTCTGGGCGCTGAGCGACTCGATGTGCTCCGAAGCCACCCCGTGGGTCAACGGCGCGTACCTGCCGGATCATGCGGCGCTGCAAACCTACCGCGTCATGGCGCCAATGGCCTACGCGAAGATCAAGAACATCATCGAACGTAACGTAACCAGCGGACTTATCTATCTGCCGTCCAGCGCCCGCGATCTCAATAACCCGCAGATCGACCGCTATCTGGCGAAATATGTTCGCGGCTCGAACGGCATGGATCATGTGGAACGCATCAAGATCCTGAAGCTGATGTGGGACGCCATCGGCAGCGAGTTCGGCGGCCGCCATGAGCTGTACGAAATTAACTACTCCGGTAGCCAGGACGAGATCCGCCTGCAGTGCCTGCGTCAGGCGCAATCCTCCGGCAATATGGACAAGATGATGGCCATGGTGGACCGCTGCATGTCCGAGTACGACCAGCACGGCTGGACGGTACCGCACCTGCACAACAACACCGATATCAACCTGCTGGATAAGCTGCTGAAATAACGCGGCGGGAGATCAACATGCATTCAGAAGAACAACGCCTGCGTTTTCGCGATGCAATGGCCAGCCTGTCGGCGGCCGTCAATATTGTTACCACCGACGGTGAGGCCGGACGCTGCGGCATTACCGCCACCGCCGTCTGCCCGGTGACGGATACCCCGCCGTCGCTGATGGTCTGCATTAACGCCAGCAGCGCCATGAACCCGGTGTTTCAGGGGAACGGCAGACTGTGCGTCAACGTCCTCAATCACCATCAGGAGGTCATGGCCCGCCACTTCGCCGGGATGACCGGCATGGCGATGGACGCCCGCTTTAGCCTCGCCTGCTGGCAGCAGGGCGCGCTGGCGCAACCGGTACTGAAGGGGGCGCTGGCAAGCCTGGAAGGCGAGATCGCGCAGGTACAAGCCATCGGCACCCACCTGGTCTATCTCGTTGAAATTAAAAATATCGTTCTCAGCGGCGAGGCCCACGGCCTGATCTATTTCCAGCGCCGTTTCCACCCGGTGATGGTGGAAAGCGAAGCCGCTATCTAACCCTTCGCGCGCGGACCCTTTCCGGGCCCGCGCCGTGCCCCCGCAAAAATTACTAATGTTTCCGCTAAATCACGCCGTTATATAACCATAAGATAAATTTTCTGTGTCTGAATGCTGACATATCGTGTCAGTGC
>JAFACP010000465.1 GCA_023425455.1 Pseudomonadota bacterium
CTGCTCGGTTCCGGCAACCCGATTCTGGTCTTCGCCTTCCTGCTGCTGGGCCTCAGCCTGATGGGGCTGACATTCGGCCCGATGGGCGCACTGCTGCCGGAGCTGTTCCCGACGGAAGTGCGTTATACCGGCGCGTCATTCTCCTATAACGTGTCGTCCATTCTCGGGGCTTCCGTCGCGCCGTATATCGCCACCTGGTTACAGGCTAACTACGGCCTGTTCTATGTCGGCGTCTATCTGGCCGCAATGGCGGCGCTGACGCTGATCGCGCTGCTGCTGACGCACGAAACACGTCATCAGTCGCTGTAATCAGCACCGCCGGGTAAAGGCTCTGCCTTTACCCGGTCTGCTCTCCGTACGCTCACTTCTTCATCTGCGACAGAATCGTTCGACACTGATTGGCCTCGCCTTCTGACGGTGATATTAACGCCAGCAGCGCCGCTGCGGGTGTCACCAGAGTCGCCAGCGCCGCCGCAACCGCACCGCGGGCAATCAGCGGACCGGCCTTGACGCCCGCCTGAGGGTTAGCGAAGGTGCCGCGCACGTACAGCGGCGAGCGCAGAGTCAGAATACGCAGACCCTTACTCTCCGGCTCAATCGTCAAATCAAGCTGTTCCGACGCCATGCTGGCGGTGCCGGTGACGTTAATGACCGCATTTTCAGTGTCAAAAGCGAATATCTGCGGATGGGCCACGCCGTTGACCAGATCGAGATTCGCCGCCGCGCAGTTGACGCGGATTTCGTCATCGCCAAAAATCTGCCCGATAATATAGTTCCCGACGTTCAGCCCGAGGATCTCCATCAGGTTACGGCTCACCAGCCCGTCGTTCATCAGCAGTTTCAGGTTGCCGTTGCTGTTGCCCAGCAGTGCCGCCACCGAGTTGCCCGCCCCGCGAATATCCGCATCGCCGTTCATCTCGCCGAGGGTTTTCTGCATCAGTTCGACGTCCGGCATCAGCGCTTTCAGCTTAAGGCGTCGCGCCTGGATCTGCAGATGCCCCTGCATCGGCTTTTTATCGCCCTGCAGGTGAATATTTGACGATATGGACCCTCCCGCCAGGCCAAATTTCAGCGGCGTCAGGCGTAGATCGGCGTTTTTAAGCATGATGTGGGTTGAGAGATCGCTGACGGGTAACGTGCTGCCGTGCTCGATTTTGCGCCCTTTAAAGCGCACATCCGCATCCATCACGTCCCATTTGTCGGTTTCAAAGCGATCGTAAGGCAATACTTTGCCGGCAGGCTGGCGATCCTGATTGACCGCGTTCGACTGCGTACCTTTCCCGGAATCAACGCCGATAAGCGGCCCGAGATCGGCAAGCCGCAACTGACGAGATTCGACATCGCCCTCCAGTTTCGGCCGCGGTTTTCCGGTGGTGTAACGCAGCGAGCCGTGAATATCGCTGGCGCCAATCCGACCATTGAAGTCGCGATAGTCAAAGACGGAGGAGGCCTCAGGATCAATTTTCGCCACCAGATGGCCATCGGTTTCAAACGGCGGCGTATCGGGCAACAGCACGCCCGTCAGGGCATAAAGGTTACCCAGCGAATCGCCGGCAAACTTCAGGCGTAAATCGACACCGCCCATCTTCATCGGGTCGTCCACCGTCCCGCTGAAGGCCACACGTGTGTTGCCGGAGCGGAAATCGGCCTGTACCGGGAAGGGTGTTTTGCCGCTGCGTAGCGCCAGCATTCCACCGATTTTGCCGCTGCCGGTGAGCGGCCGATCGTTGTAGCGCCCTTTCACCGTCAACCCGAACACGTAATCACCCGCCTTGCGGCTGTCGTCTTGCGCGGCGGTGCCAGTGACCTCGCTGAACGGCAGCGGCTTGCCCAGCGGATCCACCAGGATCTCCACCTCAGCTTTCGTTACCTTGTCGTCAATCGCGATCCGTCCGCGATCGAACAGGATGGTGTCGAGACGAAAAGACCACGCCGATGGGCTGGCCTGAGGATCGCTGTTCCTCCCATCGGCGGGCGTAAACGTCCAGTTATTCGTATTCTCAGAGAGGCGAATCAGGCGGGCATCAGGCTGCTGCAGTTTGATCCACGGCAGATAGACCGTTTTGCTCAACAGCGCCAGCGGCGACAGGGTGGCCTCGACGCGCGGCAGGTGGATCATCGTGACATCAGGGATATCCGGCGGGTTGCCAAGAAGGATATCGTCTGCGTGGATATGCGGCCAGGGCACCCAGCTGCGCCAACCGGTCTCCTCTTTCTGCCGCGCCCACACCACCCCCAGATCGCCGCGAATGGCGAAAGGCCGGTTCAGTTCGGCTGAGACTTTCTGGTTGATGGTCGGCTTCAGGCGGTTCCAGTCAAACGTGGCAATAACGACAATGACCACCGCAACCAACAACAAGATAATCCCGGCGCTCCAGGTGGCAATCCTGGCCGTTTTAGTCATTTTTCCCCCTCTGTTTCTGACATAACCCTCCATGACTATAGTTCATGGCTCAGGCAGGCAAGGGGCGCTGTGTCCGGGAATAGTGCGTACGGGCAACGCACTATTATGGGAAACAGCTTGATTTACAATGTGATAATGACGTTATCCAGGGTATCCATCGGCACCGGACGAGAGAGGAAATAGCCTTGTACGGCGGCGGCCGGGGAGTTTTGCACATCGCGCCACTCTTCCAGGGTTTCAACGCCTTCAACAATCACGCCCTGGCAGTAGCGATTCATCAGTTGTAGCAGCAGCGTGAAAAGATTTCGCCCTTCCGGCGTCTGACGCAGCATGATAAACAGGTCGCGCGCCACTTTGATGTAGTCATAACGCACTTCGCTAAGCGCGGAGAAGTTCGCCATTCCGGTACCGAAATCATCCAGCCACAGCGGACCAAACTCGCACATCGACGCGAAGGAGGAGTCCTGCGGCAGACGCACATGCTCAACCAGTTCAAAACGCATCCAGGGGAGCGTGGCCACCAGGGCCTGTAATTTTTGATTCTGGCGCAGCGCCATCAGGGTCGGACCATCCACATTCACTGAGGCGAGAATGTCATGCCGGGCGAAAAACGCCTGCTTCGTCGCCAGCATGTTGAGCTGCTCTTCCAGCACATCCAGGCGCTGACGAACCGCCACTTCGGCAAAATAGCGATCCGGCGCGATACGCTGCCCGGGGTTTGACGGATGGGTGACGACCGTTAACACTTCAATCGCCATCAGCCGGCCATCTGTCCGGTAGATCGGTTGATAGGTGTATGCACGCTCGCATTGCAGCCAGTAGCGATGCTCCTGCAAGTCTTCGATACTTGCCTCAGGCGTAGTCGTGCTTAGCCGCTGGATAACCTGCTCTGACTTCATTTCAGATGTCCTGTTGTGTGGGAAAGCCTTTCTGGACTCGTCACTGGGTTATCGGCGCAGCAGGTGAGAACTTTATGTCCAGTTCGCCGGGAAAACGAAATTAAGATGACAGAAATTAGCGGGAACACGCGCTGGCTCAAAAAAAATAATGGAACACCGTTTTAATATGATTGACCGAGTCATACAC
>JAFACP010000469.1 GCA_023425455.1 Pseudomonadota bacterium
ACCATATTCGCACCCATGAGCAGACCACTGCCGCAGAGCGTCAGACCACCTTTAACGATATGATCAAAATCGCGCTGGAATCCGTTCTGCTGGGCGACAAAGAGTAAATTGTTTGCTGCCGGGTCAAGCCGGCAGTCAGGTGCTAAAGGCCCGCCAGGCGTAATGTCGGCGGGCTTTTTGCTTAACGCACCGCCCCGGCGATCCAGGTGGACAGTTCGCGCAGCACCTCTTCCTGCTCAGGAAATGCCACCCGTAACGCTTCACACTCCTGCTGTAAGGCATCGGCCCGGTACAGACAGCCCTGTAAACGTGCCGCCAGCGCCTCTAACGGTGCCGGGTTCAGGCTGTCGGTAAAGATTTTCGCGCCGCTAATACGGCCTTTTTCCACATCGAAATGCAGCTCCACACCACCCCAGCTAAAGCGCTCATCCAGCAGGTGAGAAAAAGCAGGCGCCTGGCCGAAGTTCCACTCCCAGCTGCTTTGTCGGGCAAACGTTTCGGCAAAGTTTGGCAAATCCGGCGTCTTATCCGGTGAGATGACTTCCGCTTCCACGCGCTCGCCGTAATGGGCAAAGAACCTCTCGCTGATAGCCTCGCAGATCTGCTGGTGGGTAATGCCCGGCAGCAGCTCCACCAGATTCGTCACACGGCCGCGCACCGAGGTGATTCCTTTGGCCTGCAGTTTTTTCTTATCAGGGTTGAGGTAGTTTGCCAGACGGCTCAGATCGGCATTGAGCAGCAGGGTGCCGTGGTGGAATCCGCGATCAATGGTTTCGCGGTAAGCGGAACCGGACACCTTCCGATCCCCTTCGGGGGTTTTAACCACCAGGTCGTTGCGCCCGGAGGCTTCAGCCGTCACGCCAAGAGAATTCAGGGCGTTAAGCACTATTGCGGTGGAGATCGTTTTGTCGTATTCCGGTTTTCCGGCCATAAAGGTAAAGCAGGTATTGCCCAGATCGTGGAACACCGCGCCACCGCCGCTGCTCCGGCGCGCAAGGCGGACGTTGTCCTCCTCCATCCGCCGGGTATTGCACTCTTTCCACGGGTTTTGCGCCCGGCCAATCACCACGGTGTCGGCGTTACGCCAGAGAAAAAGGACGCGCTGGGTGGCGGGCATCTGGCGAAAAATGCACTCTTCCACCGCAAGATTAAACCAGGGATCATACGAGTCAGAGATAAGCAGGCATAATGTCGTCATGGCAGAGTTCCTTTTCCGAATCATACGCCTACTGTATCACTAATCTTTCTTCTCGCTCTCTTCCTCTTCGGGGATCGATTTACTGGCGGTGAGCAGGAACGGCGACTGCTGCCAGCGGGTGCGCTTGCCCTGCAGCAGGGTGCGGGCCAGCACCACGCCAATGGCCAGCGAGAGCAGCAGCATCAGGCGCAGAATATTGGTGGTGTTATCGACCTGTTTGGCTTCCGTCGGCAGGGTGTGGGTGTCGAGGGTCAGGCGCAGATAGCCCAGTGGGCCATTTTTGCCCTGAATGGGTTCGACGAGCTGCTGGTTAAAGTAGCCCCCGGCTTTTTTCCCGTCCAGCGCCAGCCTGTCGCGCACGTCGACGTGCTCACCGGCACGAGCGATCAAATCGCCCTGCTCATCGTAGACCCCGGCATCCAGAATACGGCTGTTCTCCGTTAACTGACGTAATACCTGGCCTATCCGCTTATCATCCGGCGTTTCGGTGCGCATGTAAGTCGCGACGTTGAGCGTCACCTGACGTGCCAGCGTGCGGGCCAGCTCTTCGAACTGGGGATTGCGTTGCCGTTGATGATTCTGGCTAAACCATGACGCCCCCTGCATCAACGCCACCAGAAGTGCGAGACAGATAAGGACGATCACCGCTCGATGAAGCCGGAATTTCAGTTTTGCGCGAGCCATATTCCACCTGCTGAAAATTTACGGCTTAATGTTGCCAGAAGTGATGGTTACAGGGTAGCCTCATGCGTTATTTTCCCTGGAACCTTCCGGCGCGAACGAACTGACAGGAGCTTCAATGCCGAACATTACCTGGTGCGATTTGCCTACAGATGTCTCTTTATGGCCAGGATTGCCGCTCTCTTTAAGTGGTGATGAGGTGATGCCGCTGGATTACCACGCTGGCCGTAGCGGCTGGCTGCTGTACGGACGCGGGCTGGATAAACAACGTCTCACCCAGTATCAAACGAAGCTCGGGGCGGCAATGGTGATAGTTGCGGCCTGGTGCGTGGAAGACTATCAGGTCATCCGTCTGGCCGGCTCCCTGACGCCGCGCGCGACGCGTCTGGCGCATGACGCCGGTATGGACGTGGCGCCGCTGGGGAAAATCCCCCATCTGAAAACGCCGGGACTGCTGGTGATGGATATGGACTCGACCGCCATCCAGATCGAATGCATCGATGAGATTGCCAAACTGGCGGGAACCGGTGAGATGGTGTCGGAAGTCACCGAGCGCGCCATGCGGGGTGAACTGGACTTTACCGCCAGCCTGAAACAGCGTGTGGCGACCCTGAAAGGGGCAGATGCCAGTATCCTGCGTCAGGTGCGTGATGAACTGCCGCTGATGCCAGGTCTGACTCAACTGGTGCTCAAGCTGGAAACGCTGGGCTGGAAAGTGGCGATCGCCTCCGGTGGGTTCACCTTCTTCGCAGACTATCTGCGCGATAAGCTGCGCCTGACCGCCGTGGTGGCGAACGAACTGGAGATCGTGGACGGCAAACTGACCGGCCATGTGCTCGCCGATATTGTGGACGCGCAGTATAAAGCCGCGACCCTGAGCCGACTGGCGGATGAGTACGACATCCCCGCAGCGCAGACGGTCGCCATCGGCGATGGCGCGAACGATCTGCCAATGATCAAAGCGGCAGGGCTGGGAATCGCTTACCATGCCAAACCGAAAGTGAATGAAAAGACGGAAGTCACAATCCGTCATGCCGACCTGATGGGGGTGTTCTGCATTCTCTCCGGCAGTATGAATCAGAAATAACGAGGTAACACGTGGCGAAAGCTCCAAAACGCGCATTTGTCTGTAATGAATGTGGTGCGGATTACCCGCGCTGGCAGGGGCAATGCAGCGCCTGCCATGCTTGGAACACCATCACCGAAGTGCGCGGTGTGGCAGCTTCCCCGAGCGTGGCCCGCAATGAACGCCTGAGCGGATATGCCGGTAACGCAGGCGTGTCGAAGGTGCAAAAACTCTCGGACATCAGCCTCGAAGCACTGCCGCGTTTCTCTACCGGGTTTAAAGAGTTCGATCGCGTGCTTGGCGGCGGCGTGGTGCCGGGGAGCGCGATTTTGATCGGCGGTAATCCTGGCGCCGGTAAATCAACCTTGCTGCTGCAAACCCTGTGCAAACTCGCTGAACAGATGAAAACCCTGTACGTCACGGGGGAAGAGTCCTTACAGCAGGTGGCGATGCGCGCACACCGGCTGGGCCTGCCGACCGGCAATCTGAATATGCTGTCGGAAACCAGCATTGAGCAAATCTGCATGATTGCGGAAGAAGAGCAGCCGAAGCTGATGGTCATCGACTCCATCCAGGTGATGCACATGGCGGATATTCAGTCGTCACCGGGCAGCGTGGCGCAGGTGCGCGAGACCGCAGCCTATCTGACGCGCTTTGCCAAAACGCGTGGTGTGGCGATTGTGATGGTGGGCCACGTGACCAAAGACGGCTCGCTGGCCGGGCCGAAAGTGCTTGAGCACTGTATCGACTGTTCGGTGATGCTCGACGGCGATGCCGATTCCCGCTTCCGCACCCTGCGCAGCCACAAAAACCGCTTTGGCGCGGTTAATGAACTGGGGGTGTTTGCCATGACCGAGCAGGGGCTGCGCGAGGTGAACAACCCTTCCGCGATCTTCCTCAGCCGTGGTGATGAGGTGACATCCGGCAGTTCGGTGATGGTGCTCTGGGAAGGGACGCGGCCGCTGCTGGTCGAGATCCAGGCGCTGGTGGACCACTCCATGATGGGCAACCCGCGCCGCGTGGCGGTCGGCCTGGAGCAAAACCGGCTGGCGATCCTGCTGGCGGTATTACACCGCCACGGCGGCCTGCAGATGGCGGATCAGGACGTGTTCGTTAACGTAGTCGGCGGGGTGAAAGTATCCGAAACCAGCGCTGACCTGGCGCTGCTGCTGGCAATGGTCTCCAGCCTGCGCGACAGACCGCTGCCGCAGGATCTGGTGGTCTTTGGCGAAGTGGGGCTGGCCGGTGAGATCCGCCCGGTGCCCAGCGGGCAGGAGCGTATTTCGGAAGCGGCGAAGCACGGCTTCCGCCGTGCGATTGTGCCGGCAGCGAATGTGCCGAAAAAAATCCCCGAAGGTATGCAGGTCTTTGGCGTCAAGAAACTCGCCGATGCGTTAAATGTCTTTGACGACTTATAATTACAGATATTCGATTTTGCAGGAGGCACCGTAATTTATGTCATCATTTGACTATCTCAAGACCGCCATTCGCCAGAAAGGCTGCACACTACAGCAGGTAGCGGATGCCAGCGGCATGACCAAGGGCTATCTGAGCCAGCTGCTGAACGCCAAAATCAAAAGTCCCAGCGCGCAAAAGCTGGAAGCGTTGCACCGTTTTCTGGGGCTGGAATTCCCGCGTATGCAAAAAAACATCGGCGTAGTGTTTGGCAAGTTTTATCCCCTGCATACCGGGCACATCTATCTGATCCAGCGCGCCTGCAGCCAGGTGGATGAGCTGCATATCATTATGGGCTATGACGAAAAGCGCGATCGCGAGCTGTTTGAAGACAGCGCGATGTCGCAGCAGCCGACGGTGCCGGACCGCCTGCGCTGGCTGCTCCAGACCTTTAAGTATCAGAAAAACATCCGTATTCATGCTTTTAATGAAGAGGGGATGGAGCCGTATCCGCACGGCTGGGACGTCTGGAGCAACGGCGTCAAAGCGTTTATGGAAGAGAAGGGCATTGCCCCTAACTGGATCTACACCTCTGAAGAGTCTGATGCGCCGCAGTTCCGCGAACATCTGGGCACCGAAACGGTGCTGATCGATCCTAAACGGACCTTTATGAACATCAGCGGCGCGCAGATCCGTGAAAACCCGTTCCGCTACTGGGATTACGTTCCTACCGAGGTAAAACCGTTCTTTGTGCGTACGGTTGCGATCCTCGGCGGTGAGTCGAGCGGCAAATCGACGCTGGTGAATAAGCTGGCGAATATCTTCAACACCACCAGCGCCTGGGAGTACGGGCGCGATTATGTCTTTTCGCATCTTGGCGGTGACGAGATGGCCCTGCAGTACTCCGATTACGACAAGATCGCGCTGGGGCATGCCCAGTACATCGATTTTGCGGTGAAGTACGCCAATAAGGTGGCCTTTATTGATACCGACTTCGTCACCACCCAGGCGTTCTGCAAAAAATACGAGGGGCGCGAGCACCCGTTCGTTCAGGCGCTGATTGACGAGTACCGTTTTGACCTGGTGATCCTGCTGGAAAACAACACTCCGTGGGTGGCGGACGGCATGCGCAGTCTCGGCAGTTCTGTGG
>JAFACP010000015.1 GCA_023425455.1 Pseudomonadota bacterium
TGGGCGTCACCACGCCGGATATCTGGGGCGGTAACCGCACTGCGGATCAGGAGCGTTACGCGAGCGCGATCGTGGCGCTGAATGCCACTACCGGTAAGCTGGCCTGGAGCTACCAGACGGTCCACCACGATCTGTGGGATATGGATATGCCGTCCCAGCCAACGCTGGCGGACATTACCGTAAATGGCAAGACCGTACCGGTGATTTACGCCCCGGCGAAAACCGGTAACATTTTCGTCCTCGACCGCAGCAACGGTAAGCTGGTGGTGCCGGCGCCGGAAAAACCGGTTCCGCAGGGTGCCGCCAAAGGCGACTACGTCAGCAAAACGCAGCCATTCTCTGATCTGAGTTTCCGTCCGAAGAAAGACCTGAGCGGTGCAGACATGTGGGGTGCCACGATGTTTGACCAGCTGGTGTGTCGCGTGATGTTCCATCAGCTGCGCTACGAAGGGATCTTCACCCCGCCGTCAGAGCAGGGCACGCTGGTGTTCCCGGGTAACCTGGGGATGTTCGAATGGGGTGGGATCTCCGTTGATCCTCATCGCCAGGTGGCGATTGCTAACCCGATGGCGCTGCCGTTCGTCTCCCGACTGATCCCACGCGGACCCGGTAACCCAATGGAGCCGCCTAAAGATGCGAAAGGCACCGGCACCGAATCCGGTATTCAGCCGCAGTACGGCGTACCGTTTGGCGTGACCCTGAACCCGTTCCTGTCACCTTTCGGTCTGCCGTGTAAACAGCCGGCCTGGGGCTATATCTCCGGTCTGGATCTGAAAACCAACCAGATTGTGTGGAAGAAACGCATTGGTACGCCGCAGGACAGCATGCCGTTCCCGATGCCTGTCCCTGTGCCGTTCAATATGGGTATGCCAATGCTGGGCGGCCCCATCTCTACCGCCGGTAACGTGCTGTTCATCGCGGCAACCGCAGATAACTACCTGCGCGCGTACAACATGACCAACGGGGAGAAACTGTGGCAAGGCCGTCTGCCTGCCGGTGGACAAGCCACGCCGATGACCTATGAAGTGAATGGCAAACAGTATGTGGTCATCTCCGCTGGCGGTCACGGTTCGTTCGGCACCAAAATGGGCGACTATATTGTTGCCTATGCGCTGCCTGACGACAGCCAGTAACGAAAAAGCCCGGTAGCGTGACGTTACCGGGCCTTTGCGCTTTACTGTGCAGGCCGGGTGAGGCGATGCCGCCACCCGGCCTTTTTTATACGGTGAAGCCTAACATCATCCCCGTATCTTCATGCTCCAGCAGATGGCAGTGCGCCATATAGGCAAACTCTTTCGGCGCATGATGATCAAACTTCACCAGCACTTCGCTGACGCCCCCTTCAACCCGCACCGTATCTTTCCAGCCCGCGCGATGCGCCTGTGGCGCGTTGCCGTTTTCAGACAGAATGCGGAACTGCGTGCCGTGGATATGGAACGGATGCAGCATCATGTCGCCTTCGCCGGAGATCGTCCAGCGCTCAAACTGCCCTTTCGCTGCAGCAAACATCGGCGTATTCATATCGAATGCCTTGCCGTTGATTCGGTTGGCGTTATGGAAATCGAAGCCGTGAGAGCCATGCTGCATAGTGCCCATCTGTCCCATGCCGCCGTGATCCTGATTCATATGGCCCATCATCTGCCCGTGCTGCATTCCCGCCATCGCCTGATGAGCATATTTTTCCATCAGGGCCTGCATCCCCAGCATATCGAGCGTCGGGTCCATGGAGAGCTGCAGCTTACGCTGCGTCAGCCCCGCAAGTGACGGTAACGCAGGCAGCGTGGTCAGCGTATCCGGCAGGGTGCCCGAAGCGGTCACCTGCAGTGGCTGAATACGCAGCACCGGCTGCGGTTGATCAAACGGTGCCACGCTCATTCCCATCTGGCTGACCGGCAGCGTCACCAGATCAAAGGCCTTGCCGTCGCGAATATCGACCAGTACCTCGAAACGTTCACCCATCAGCATCGGCAGTTCGCTGACCTTCACCGGCTCAGGCAGCAGGCCTCCGTCGCTTGCCACCACATACAGTGGACGCCGATCGCTGGCGGCAAAATTCAGCGAGCGCGCGTTACAGCCATTCAGCAGGCGTAAGCGCAGCCAGCCTTTCGGCGCGGCGTGCTGGGGGTAAAGAGCACCGTTCGTCAGCAGCGTGTCACCAAACCAGCCCACCGCCGCGCTCATCACATCCAGCTGATAGTCTATTTGCCCGTCCTGCGTAAATTTTTTGTCCTGCACAATCACCGGCACATCATCGATCCCCCACTGCTTTGGCAGACGCAGCAGAGGACTTTCGTCATCCTCAATCAACACCAGACCCGCGAGCCCCATCGCCACCTGATGGCCGGTTTTGCCATGCTGATGCGGGTGGAACCAGCAGGTTGCGGCGCGTTGATCGGGGGTAAAGGTCACGCTGCGCTGACCACCGGCTTTGATCACCCCCTGTGGTCCGCCGTCAACCTCTCCGGGCACCTCCAGGCCGTGCCAGTGCAGCGTAGTCTCTTCCGCCAGCGTGTTGTAGATATCCACGGTAACGGCTTTCCCTTTACGCAGCTGAAGCGCCGGGCCGAGCAAATTGCCGTTATAGCCCCAGCTCGTCGCACGGTGTCCAGCAAAGGTCGACTGACCGGACTGGACCACCAGCTTGATACGACCACGGGCGTCGGCGGTGAGTAAATCAGGGATCGGCAGCCCAGGCCTGTCGGCCGCAAACACTGCGCGGCTCCAGGTGGGCAATGCGCTGGCAACCCCCAGCGCAACAGAATATTTCAAAAAATCACGACGTTGCATGTTCATTTCCTTATTTCCAGCAGGCGATATTTTGAGCATAAACCCTCCCCTTACCGGAAGGTCAAGCCGCGCGGCAATAATAAAGATCGTCGCCCTGGCATCAAGTATGCTAACGTTAATTTTCCGTGACGCAGTGGTAGAAGCAATGAAGACGTTTTTCAGGACAATTTTGTTCGGCAGCCTGATGGCTATGTGTGCGAACAGTTATGCGCTAAGTGAAAATGAAGCGGAAGATATGGCCGATTTGACGGCAGTTTTTGTATTTCTGAAGAACGATTGTGGATACCAGAATTTACCCAACGGGCAGATTCGCCGCGCACTGGTCTTTTTTGCCCAACAGAATCAATGGGATCTCAGCAACTACGACAGCTTCGACATGAAGGCGCTCGGTGAAGACAGCTACCGCGATTTAAGCGGTATCGGCATTCCCACCGCGAAGAAATGCAAAGCGCTGGCGCGTGATTCGCTCAGCCTGCTCGCCTACGTGAAGTAACCTTCCGACGCCCCTGTTGACGCTATAGCCGTGCAACCACGGTTATAGTTAGCTATCATGTTGCGCCCATTTTTCGTGGGTGTAACGGATGTTAACGAAGGAGGTGTCACCCCATGACCGACAAGACGGTATGGCATGAAACGCTGCATGACCAGTTTGGTCAGTACTTTGCCGTTGATAACGTGCTTTATCACCAGAAAACCGATCATCAGGATCTGATCATTTTCGAAAACGCCGCCTTTGGCCGCGTGATGGCGCTGGACGGCGTGGTGCAAACCACCGAGCGCGATGAATTTATCTATCATGAAATGATGACCCACGTCCCACTGCTGGCGCACGGACAGGCGAAGCACGTGCTGATCATTGGTGGCGGCGACGGCGCCATGCTGCGTGAGGTCTCGCGTCATACGTCTGTAGAGACCATCACGATGGTGGAGATCGACGCCGGTGTCGTCTCTTTCTGCCGCCAGTACCTGCCCAACCATAATGCCGGTAGCTACGACGATCCGCGCTTCACGCTGGTTATCGACGATGGCGTCAATTTTGTTAATCAAACCGCGCAAACGTTTGATGTGATTATTTCCGACTGCACCGATCCGATTGGTCCTGGCGCGTCGCTGTTTACCTCATCATTCTATGAAGGCTGCAAACGCTGCCTGAAGCCTGGCGGTATCTTTGTGGCGCAAAACGGCGTCTGCTTCCTGCAGCAGGATGAAGCCCTCGACAGCCATCGTAAGCTGAGCACCTATTTTGCTGACGTCAGCTTCTATCAGGCCGCCATCCCAACCTACTACGGCGGGATCATGACCTTTGCCTGGGCTACCGACAATGAGGTGTTACGTCATCTCTCCAGCGAAATCATTCAGGCCCGTTTCCATCAGGCCGCTCTCTCGTGTCGGTATTACAATCCGGCCGTCCACACCGCAGCGTTTGCGTTACCACAGTATCTGCAGGACGCACTGTCTTCCCGGGAGGTGAACTAATTGAAAAAGCTTAAACTGCATGGCTTTAACAACCTGACCAAAAGCCTGAGTTTTTGTATTTACGATATCTGCTATGCCAAAACAGCGGAAGAGCGCGATGGTTATATCGCCTATATCGATGAACTCTACAACGCCAATCGTCTGACCGAAATCCTGTCAGAAAC
>JAFACP010000031.1 GCA_023425455.1 Pseudomonadota bacterium
GGCTAATTTCACGGGCGTTACTCTCATAGGCCGGGTTGGTTCGCACCTGGTTCGCCAGCATCTTTCCTTCGCGGTTGGCGGTATCAACCGTTACCAGCGTAGAGAGGCCGATGCGCAGCGGATGGTCTGCCAGCTGTTTCGGATCCAGCTCAATACGGACCGGCAGGCGCTGAACCACTTTGATCCAGTTCCCGGTGGCGTTTTGCGCCGGAAGCAGAGAAAAGGCGCTACCGGTTCCCATATCGAGGCCGACCACTTTGCCGGTGTATTTCACGTCATCGCCATAGATGTCGCTGATCACCGTTGCGCTCTGACCGATACGCATATGGGCGAGCTGCGTCTCTTTAAAGTTGGCATCCACCCACAGATTGTTGGCCGGCACTACCGCCATCAGCGGCGTGGTTGGGCTAATCTGCGCGCCAGGCTGGACCGAACGACGCGAAACATAGCCGGTCATCGGGCTGACAATTTTGGTACGCTGCAGCGCAAGCCACGCGTTACGCACCTCGGTTGCCGCCTGCTTAACTGCGGGCTGATCTTCCAGACGGGTGCCCAGAATCATCGCCTGATTCGCATTGTACTGCTGAATGGCGACATCCAGCTGAGCCTGTGCGCTGGCGACAGCATCACGTGCGTGTTGCAGCTCTTCACGGCCAATCAGGTTGGCGGTGCCGAGAGGTACGCGGCGATTGAGGTCGCTTTGCGCCTGGGCCAGTGCCGTTTTCTGCACGTCGATGCTGGCCTGAAGCTGTTTGCTGTTGATCATCAACTGGCGGGTTTGACGGACGCTGGAGGCCAGCTCCGTTTGCGCTTTTTCAAACGCCTGCTGTGCGTCGGTCGGGTCAAGCGTGACCAGCACATCCCCCTGTTGTACATAGTCGGTATTGTCAGCCCAGACTTTCGTCACGCTGCCTGATACCTGCGCCATGATTTGAACCTGGTTCCCTGCCACGTATGCGTCGTCTGTCTCTTCAGCATGACGCAATACTAAAAACCAATAGATCCCATATGCCACGGCAATAATAATAAAGAGCAAGGTCAGCAGCAGAAGGGCGCTCTTACGTTTGCCTTTCTTGTTGGCCGGTTGCTGCGGGGTTGTGTTCTCCGCATTTGCGCTCATTGTTGTTCTCCACGATCTTCTTATTTTTCACATCGGCTGAGCCGACCTGTTGTCAGAAAGGCCAGCAGTGTTACGTGCTGGCCTGTCAGTTTCTTTTATAAACCTGGATATTCGAGCGTGTCGTCGCGTTAGCGCAGCGCCTCAAGAATAGCGCCATCTTCATCCATCTGATCGAGACGGGTGAGCAGTTTGCGAGTGATTTGCTCAAGCTGGTCGCGTTCGGCGGTGCTCAGCGCAGACCAGAGCTGGTGCAGACAGTTGTGCTGAGGCGGTAACACCTCACGCAGGAATTCGTGACCTTTGTCGGTCAACTGCAGATGCAGGCAGCGACGGTCATTGTCGCTTTCACGGCGTTCGATCCAGCCGCGTTTTTCCAGCTCATCAGCGATACGGGTGGCATTCGTACGGGACGAACCCAGCGCGCAACTCAGTTCGGATGGCTGAATGCTGTGATTTTCCTGAGACTCCAGCGTAATCAACGCCATAAACAACGTCTCGTTAATCCCTTGAGCTTTCAGCATTTTATTACGGTTATCCAGCAGCTTACCTTGCATGTGCATGCACAGGCGAGTCAGCAGAATTTCCTGATACGGGAAATCTTCATGACGGCTGGCGCGGAATTTAAGCATTTGTTCAATGGGCGTAAACGAACTATCCATTTGGGTATAACCTCATTAATTACAGCTGATATAGTAACGATAGTGACAAATGATGTAAATGGATTATTTGTGCGGTTATACAATCCGCCAAAGATTTGCCACCATCGCCAGACACCGGGTAAATCCATGACCCGGTGGGCACAACATAGAAGACGCGGGCGTCTTCGGAAGAGAGGATGTGAGGACAGGGGTCTGAACCGATCATGTCGTTTGTAATTATGTCACCCACATTAAAATTTATGGGATAAATGATTACGCTAACATTAACAGACTGCAAGACCCCTTTATACCCTGAATGGTCTAAAGCAATGTAAAACTTAGTGAATCGCCTCCTGGCGATGGTATCCGCTTTTCCACACCAGCAGATTAAGCGCCGCGACTGCCGCCCCGATAGCACACACGCCGGTCCAGCCCGCATGTTGCCACGCCGAGGCTGAGACCAACGACCCCGCCGCACCGCCGATGAAATAACTGGTCATATAGCCAGCCGTCAGGCGGTTACGTGCTTCCGGTTTGACCCGATAAATCACGGTCTGATTGGTGATATGTACCCCCTGCACGGTCAGATCAAGCACCAGGATGCCGACGATAAGCGCTAGCACCGAGAGATGCCCGTACCAGATGGCGCCCCAGGAGAGCAGCAGTAAAACCAGCCCGGCGGTGGTTGTCAGGTGAGATTTGCCTTTATCGGCCAGACCGCCTGCCGGACGCGCGCCGAGCGCACCAGCGGCACCGGCCAGACCAAACAGACCAATTACCCCTTCGGAATAGTTAAACGGCGGAGCGGCCAGCAGGAAGGCCATTGAGGTCCACAAAATGCTGAAGTTGGCGAAGGTTAAACAGCCAAGAATAGCGCGAGTTCGTAGCAGTTTATCCTGGGTGAACAGGCTGAAAACCGAGCCGAGAAGCTGCGGGTAGTTCAGGTGATTTTCCTGCTTCACCTTCGGCAATCCGCGCCACAGCGCCAGCGCCATAATGACCATCAACACGCTGGCCACCCAGTAGACGGTTCGCCACCCGCCAAGGCTGGCAAGTAAACCAGCGACGGTACGCGCCAGCAGGATCCCCAGCAGCAGCCCGCTCATAATGGTGCCCACCACTTTTCCGCGTGTCTCTGGCGTGGCGAGGGTGGCGGCGAGCGGCACCAGGATCTGCGCCACGACCGAGAACAGCCCGGTCAGCGCCGTTCCGACGATCATCAGAGTGAGCGACTGGCTGCTGGCGGTGATCAGCATGCCACCTGCAGCCAGTAAGGTCATGGAGACGATCAGCATTCGGCGTTCAAACATGTCGCCCAGCGGCACCAGAAACAGCAGGCCGGCAGCGTAGCCGAGTTGCGCTGCGGTGACGATAAAACCAGCCGAGCTGGCGGAGAGATCAAACGCGTTAGCAATGGTATCGAGCAGAGGTTGAGCGTAATAGTTACTGGCGACGGCAAGGCCCGTAGCGACAGACATTAGCAGGATGAGTGCCGGGCTAAGCCCTTGAGATTCTTTTATCATCTGGTTCAGCGATCGTAAGTTAAGTGATTATTTTTCTGAAAACCAATGATAACGGAAGCGGGTGGATGTTGAAGGATTGTTAAGTGATAGATCGTGCGGTTTGACCCCCTCTCCCGGCGGGAGAGGGGTAACGGAAAGTTACTTCTGCGCGTCCAGCGCCGTTTTCACCCAGCCGTCAAACAGCTGCTGGTGGGCTTTGATCCAGCCATCAACGTGTCCGTTGATATCCGCTTCAGAGGATTTACCCTCATGCATCATGGCGTTCTCGGCGTTGATATCCGCCAGCGGCAGCTTCATGATGGCGAACAGTTTTGCCGCCGCCGGGTTTTTCTCAGCCCAGGCTTTGTTGGCGACGATGTGCATGGTGCTCACCGGGAAACCGTAGTTCATGCCGTTAGGCAGTTTCGTGTCGATATCCTTTTGCACCCCTGGCAGAGATGAGAACGGCACCTGCAGCCAGACCACATCTTTACCCGGCTTCAGCACGTCGCTGACCCAGTACGGCGTCCAGGTGTAGTACAGCACCGGTTTGCCTTCTTTATAGCGGGTAATGGTGTCGGCCATCATCGCCGCGTAGTTACCCTGATTATGCTCGACAGTTTTGGCGAGGCCGTAGCTGTCGATCTGGTGGTTAATGACCGCTTCGCAGCCCCAGCCCGGCGTGCAGCCGGTCAGGTCGGCTTTGCCGTTACCGTTGGTGTCGAACAGTTTGGCAATCTTCGGATCTTTCAGCTGTTCAATGTTGGTGATGTGATACTGATCGGCGGTTTTTTTGTCGATCAGATAACCCTGCGCGGCGCCGTTGACGTAGGTCCCTTCGCGGTAGAATTTCTTGTCGCCGCCCGCTGCTGCATACATATCATCATGCAGCGGCTGCCAGTTTACGGCGGTGAAGGTGGCATCCCCGGAGGCAATAGAGGTATAGCCAACGTTGTAATCGACTTCGCTTGGGGTTTTAACCGTGTAGCCCAGCTTCTCCAGCGCACGGCTGACGATCAGGGTCTGGAAGGTCTCTTCCGAAATGGTGCTCTGAACCGGTTGTACGGTTATGCCTTTGCCCGGCAGGTCAGCCGCAAATGTGCTGGTGGAGACAAGGGTGGCAAACGCTGTGGCAAAAAGTACGCTATGTCGCATCGTTGTTCCTTATTTTGAGAATGGGCGGATGATCAACCCGACAGGGCCGGTGGTGTACCAGCGACGGTTGCCGCGACTGCGTGAGTCGCGACCGACAGCCTGCGTCAGGCGGTCAAGAATGATGGCGAGGATCACGATACCCACACCACCCACGGTGGCCAGACCCATATCGAGACGGCCAATACCGCGCAGTACCATCTGACCGAGACCGCCGACGGCGATCATCGAGGCGATAACCACCATCGACAGGGCCAGCATCAGCGTCTGGTTGACGCCTGCCATAATGGTGGGCATCGCCAGCGGTAACTGCACTTTAAACAGCATCTGGCGCGGGCTGGCGCCGAATGAACGTGATGCCTCGATAAGATCCGCTGGCACCTGGTTGATCCCCAGAATGGTCAGACGAATAATCGGCGGCAGGGCGAAAATAATGGTCACCACAACGCCCGGTACGTTACCGATCCCGAACAGCATCACGATAGGCACCAGGTAGACGAACGCCGGCGTCGTCTGCATCGCATCCAGCAGCGGACGTATTATCTTCGCCGCACGTGGACTGCGTGCCAGCCAGATCCCCATTGGCAGACCAATCACGATGCAGAACAGTAGCGCGGTCAGCACCAGTGCCAGGGTGATCATCGCCTGCGACCATGCGCCAATCGCGCCGATAGCAATCAGGGAGATGAGGGTGGCGATCCCCATACCTGCGCTACCAAACTGCCAGGCAATCAGGGAGAACAGCACGATAGCAACCGGCGCTGGCATCCCCAGCAGCAGATGCTGGAAGCCGTTCAGGATGTAATCCACCGGTACGCGGATCCCCTGGAAGACCGGCCGGAAGTGACTCACCACCCAGTCAATCCCCTCCGTCACCCAGTTATCCAGCGGGATCAGCGTCTTGTGGAACGGGTCCATAATATTGAAGTGTTCTGGCGCCGGTGCGGGCGCACTGTTTAGCCAGTCTGCGCTGGCGCCGTCGGTCGGCGCGGGCGTTGCAGCGTTGCCCCATGCGTCGGCCGATTGTGCGGCGCTATCCGCCGCCTGTGTGGTTTCCCACGGGTTAGATTGATCAGCCATTGTGTGCCCCCTCGCGATCTAAAGCCTGCAGCAACATGCGTTTTGAGATGATGCCGACGTACTGTTGCTCTTCACCAATAACCGGTACCGCGCACGGTGCCTGGCCGACGTGAGAGAGCAGGTCGCTGAGCGGTGTTTCGGCGTCCACGGCAAGTGGTGCGTCGATTAACGCCGCTTCGATACCCTGATCCGCGCTAAGGGCGGTTTTCAGGGAGTCGATGGAGACAATGCCAACAAATTTATTACCGCGTTCAATCAGATAGCCGTATTCACGGTCCTCATCCTGCAGCAGCTTGAGCGCCGAACGCGGGCCGAAGCCTGGCGTTTTGCGGATAATGCCGTTTGGCGTACGACGGGCAATATCTTTGGCGCTAAACACGTGGCTGATATCCACGCCGCGGAAGAAGGTGCGGACATAATCATTCGCCGGATTATTCAGAATTTCATCCGGGGTACCGACCTGTACCACTTCACCGTTTTGCATAATGGCAATCCGGTCGCCAATACGCATGGCTTCATCCAGATCGTGGGAAATAAAGACCACGGTACGCTGATGTTTTGCCTGCAGTTTTACCAGTTCATCCTGCATTTCCGTACGAATTAGTGGATCGAGGGCTGAGAAGGCCTCATCCATTAATAATATGTCCGGATTGATCGCTAAGGCGCGGGCTAATCCGACGCGCTGCCGCATACCGCCGGAAAGTTCATCCGGGTACGCGTGTGCATAATTTTCCAGCCCAACCTGACGTAAGCTATCCAGTGCTTTTTCATGACGTTCAGCAGCCGTGATTCCCGCTAATTCCATACCGAACGCGGTATTATCCAGCACGTTCATGTGTGGCATTAGCGCGAATGACTGAAACACCATCGCAATCTTTTTTCTGCGCACCTCGCGGAGTTCGGTATCCGATATTTTGGCGATATCAACGCCATCAATCAGTACCTGTCCGCGGGTGGGTTCAATCAGGCGATTGAGAAGGCGAACCATAGTGGATTTACCCGAGCCGGATAACCCCATGATGACGAAAATCTCGCCTTCTTCAATGGCCAGACTGGCGTCTTTAACGCCAAGCGACAGCCCTGTTTTTTCCAGAATTTGCTCTTTTGAAAGTCCTTTTTCGATATATTTGAAAGCTCGCTGCGGATGCTCACCAAATACTTTATAGAGATTTTTAACTTCTAATTTAATTGCCATGCAATAGAGTGCGTCCTGTTATTTGTTTATGTCGATATGATTACCATGAGAAATAATTAACTGATATAACCCTAACATACTGAGAATCTGAGACAACCCTTCATCTGCCAAAGGTGAGGAATTTGTCACAGAGCAAATCGCTGCATTTCCCATGATATAAGGGCTGAGCGGGTGTTGGATTTTTATGAGATTTTTCTCCTGCCATCAGGAAATTCCGCCTGAATTCAATAAATTCAGGCGAATAAGACAGTGGGAATACAGTGTAGATGATGGTGAAATATATGACAGGTTAAATCCGAATTTATATTAAATCAGTGAACGTGATGTTCGGCTCAAAAATCCCAGTCCTGGTCTTCGGTTTCCGCTGTTTTTCCCATCACGTATGACGACCCCGAGCCGGAGAAGAAATCGTGATTTTCATCAGCATTGGGCGATAGCGCAGCGAGTATCGCCGGGTTCACCTGCGCCATCTCCGGTGGGAACAGCGCGTCATAGCCGAGGTTCATCAGTGCTTTATTGGCGTTGTAGCAGAGGAAAGTCTTAACGTCCTCTTCCCAGCCGCTGGCGGCATACAGCTCAGCGGTATATTTCAGCTCGTTTTCATAGAGATCCATCAGCAAATCCAGCGCAAACCCCTGTAGCTCATCCCGCCGTTGCTGGCTGACATTCTCCAGTCCTTTCTGGTACTTATAGCCAATGTAATAGCCATGAACCGCTTCGTCGCGGATGATCAGCCGAATTAAATCGGCGGTGTTGGTCAGTTTTCCGCGGCTTGACCAGTACATCGGCAGCCAGAAGCCGGAATAGAAGAGAAACGATTCGAGGAACACGCTGGCGATCTTTTTCTTCAGCGGATCGTCGGCCTGATAATGCGCCAGTACCCGCTCCGCCTTGCGCTGCAGGGCATCACTCTCTTCGCTCCAGGCGTATGCCGCGTCCACGTCACGCGTCTGGCAGAGGGTGGAAAATATGGAGCTGTAGGAGCGGGCATGCACCGCCTCCATAAAGCTGATGTTGGACATTACCGCCTCTTCGTGCGGCGTAAGCGAGTCGGCCATCAGGGCCGGCGCGCCGACACTGTTCTGAACGGTGTCCAGCAGCGTCAGTCCGGTAAATACGCGGATGGTGAGCTGCTGCTCGGCCGGGCTCAGAGTTTGCCAGGCGGGAATATCGTTTGAGAGCGGTACCTTCTCCGGCAGCCAGAAGTTGCTGGTCAGGCGGTTCCACACCTCCAGATCTTTCTCATCCTCGATCTTATTCCAGTTAACGGCGCGGACTCGTGACAGTTTCATCCTTTCTCCTTACAGCGCGCAGGACACGCAGCCTTCAATTTCGGTGCCTTCCAGCGCAAGCTGGCGCAGGCGAATGTAGTAAAGCGTCTTGATGCCTTTTTTCCAGGCGTAGATCTGCGCCTGGTTAATGTCCCGCGTGGTGGCGGTATCCGGGAAGAAGAGCGTCAGCGACAGCCCTTGATCCACATGCCTGGTCGCTTCGGCATAGGTATCGATGATCTTCTCCGGGCCGATCTCCCAGGCGTCCTGGTACAGCCCCAGGTTATCGTTAGTCATAAACGGAGCCGGATAATAGACGCGTCCGGTTTTGCCTTCCTTACGAATTTCGATTTTCGACACAATCGGGTGGATGCTCGAGGTGGCATGGTTGATATAGGAGATCGAGCCGGTCGGCGGCACGGCCTGCAGATTCTGGTTATAGATGCCGTAACGCATGACGTCGTCGCGCAGCTGCCGCCACATTTCACGAGTCGGCAGGGTGATGCCGGCGCTGGCAAACAGCGAGCGGACCTTCTGCGTTTTTTGCTGCCAGTCATTTTCCAGGTACTGACGGAAATACTCCCCGCTGGCGTAGCGCGACTGCGCGAACCCGGCGAAGCGCTGCTGGCGTTCCCGCGCCAGCATCATTGAGGTGTGCAGCGCATGCCAGGTAATGGTGTAGAAGTAGAGATTGGTGAAATCGAGCCCTTCCGGACTGCCGTAGGCGATACCTTCGCGCGCCAGGTAGCCGTGCAGGTTCATCTGCCCAAGTCCGATGGCATGCGAGGCGGCATTGCCCGCCTCCACGGAAGGAACGCTGCGAATATGGCTCATGTCAGAGACCGCGGTCAGCCCGCGAATGGCGGTTTCCACCGTGCGGCCAAAATCGGGCGAATCCATCGTGTGGGCGATATTCAGCGAGCCGAGGTTACAGGAGATATCCCGGCCAACCTCGGCATAGTCGAGATTCTCGTCATAGGTGGAGGCGCTGTTGACCTGCAAAATTTCCGAGCACAGGTTGCTCATGTTGATGCGCCCGGCAATCGGGTTGGCGCGGTTCACGGTATCTTCGAACATGATGTACGGATACCCGGACTCAAACTGAATTTCCGCCAGCCGCTGGAAGAGATCGCGGGCGTTAATATAGCGCTTGCCGATACGCGCGTCGGCGACCAGCTCATCGTACAGCGCGCTGATATCCATATCGCCAAAGGCTTTGCCGTACAACCGCTCAATATCGTAAGGCGAGAAGAGGGCCATTTCGGCATTCTCTTTCGCCAGCCTGAAGGTTACATCCGGGATCACCACCCCAAGCGAGAGCGTTTTGATGCGGATCTTTTCGTCGGCATTTTCCCGTTTGGTATCGAGAAAACGCAGAATATCCGGGTGGTGAGCGTGGAGATAAACCGCCCCTGCGCCCTGGCGCGCGCCAAGCTGATTGGCATAGGAAAAGGCATCTTCCAGCATCTTCATCACCGGGATGACGCCGGAGGACTGATTCTCAATGCGCTTGATCGGTGCGCCGGCTTCCCGCAGGTTCGACAGCAGAAACGCCACGCCGCCGCCGCGTTTGGAGAGCTGCAGCGCCGAGTTCACCGCGCGGCCAATCGACTCCATGTTGTCTTCAATGCGCAGTAAAAAGCAGGAGACCAGTTCGCCGCGCTGGGCTTTTCCGCCGTTGAGGAAGGTTGGCGTGGCAGGCTGAAAGCGGCCAGAGAGGATCTCATCGGTTAACTGGCGGGCCAGCGCGACGTCGCCCCGGGCCAGTGTGAGTGCCACCATCACGACACGGTCTTCGAAATGTTCCAGATAGCGTTTGCCGTCAAAGGTCTTCAGCGTATAGCTGGTGTAGTATTTCCACGCGCCGAGGAAGGTCTGAAAACGAAAGCCGCTGGCATGCGCATGGCTGAACAGCTCTGTGACAAACGCGCGCGCGTAGCGGGCCAGCACGCTCGCGTCGTAGTAGCCTTCCTGCACAAGATAGTCGAGGCGCTGGTCATGGCTGCTGAAGGTCACACTGTTCGGACGCACGTGGGCGGAGAAAAAGGCCTCCACCGCTTCACTGTCTTTCTCAAACTGGATCCGCCCCTCGCTATCGTAGAGGTTGAGCATGGCGTTTAATGCGTGGTAATCCCCTGTTCTCTGGATTACTGGTTCTGCGGTTGTCGTTGCCAAAATTCGTTTACTCCTTTACGCACATTTTCGACGTCCTGCGCTGTCCCCATCAGTTCAAAACGATAGAGATACGGCACGCCGCACTTTTGCGAGATCACATCGCCCGCGCGACCAAACGCATCGCCAAAATTGCGATTGCCTGCGGCAATCACGCCGCGGATAAGCTGCCGGTTATGGGGATCGTTAAGAAAGCGGATCACCTGCCGGGGCACTGCGCCCGCCGTCCCGCCGCCGCCGTAGCTTGGCACCACCAGGATGTAAGGTTCTCTGGCCTGGATCCGCTCCCGCTCATTCAACGGAATGCGCAGCGCAGGCAGGCCGAGACGCTCGATAAAGCGCCGCGTGTTTTCCGAGCTGCTGGAAAAGTAGACCAGCTGGCTCATGCACCGGCAGCCCGGGCCACAAGGCGATTGATCATATCCGGACGAAACCCTGACCAGCTGGTTTCTCCGGCGACCACCACCGGAAGCTGGCGAAAACCTTGTGCCCGCAGGGTGTCGGCGGCGTCCGGAACCTGGTCGATATTCACCATCTCAAACACCATTCCCCGGCTCTCCATTGCGCGTCGGGTGGCATGGCACTGAACACAATTGTTACGAGTGTAAATAATAATGCTCATGATTCGTATTTCCATTTGGAATGAAAGGCCGACGCAGGTTATGGCGTCAGGTTGTGTGTGTCTTGCTGATAAGGATACTAGATGTAGTTGTGTAATTTATCAACCATACAAGATATGGGAATTTTGATCGTGTTTTACCACGGTGATGCACTTGCCGGGGAGGGGCGCCGCGTGCGGGTTTTTCAGGCAGCAGGCAATAAAAAACCCCGACGCCAGCGGCTATCGGGGCAGATGCGTAACGCGGTGTACAGCGCGATTATTTACGCAGGCTAAGCAGGGCACCGACAAAAACGCCCACTGCCGCTACCGTCCCGAGCGCACAAAGCGGTCGCTCACGAACGAAAGTATTGGCACAGCTGACGGCATCGCAGGCGGCCTGCGTCGCGCGCGTACGACCGTGCATTCTGGCGCGCGTTTCACGCAGCAGAGCGTGAGCCTTACGCTTCGCGGCCTCTGCCTCGTCCTTCGCATCAGAGCCCCAGGATTTCAGCACCTCCTCCAGCGAATCCGCTAATTGGCTGACATCATTACGAATATCCTGCGCGTCGTCGGCAATATCGTTTCGCTTCGGTCTGTTAATCATACGATCCTCCATAATTTTGATTCCCATTCAGTCTAGCTCACAATTTTAATATCTGAAGCCAGTCACGCCTTATATGACAGTTTATGGAATATTCTGAAAGCACTGCGAATAGTGAATACTGTAAGGTTGCCGGGCAGGAAAAGATAACGAGGATTAGATATGTAT
>JAFACP010000064.1 GCA_023425455.1 Pseudomonadota bacterium
GCGCCTCTTTCGGCGGCTCCGGAACGGGCTCCGGTTCCGGCTCAGGTGCAGGCTCCACAACCGGCTCTGGCGGTGGCGCGACCTGCGGCGGTTCAAGATCCGCCGGTGAAACCATGGTCACCGAAATTGGCTGCGCGGGCGCTGGCATTTCAATAACCTGATGAACCGAGGTGTAAAGCAGACCCGCCACAACAGCACCGTGAATAACGACAGAAAGCAGCGTCGGCCAGGGAAAACGGCGAGGTAAATCAAGGGTCATCGAAGTCATAATCATCAGCGTTAAAAAACCAGACCCTGATTTTAAATGCAAATAGCAATCATATTCAATAAGACACTTTGTCTTCGGCCGATTTAAGCGCATGAGCGGGCAAAAAAGGCGCATTCAGATCAGGGTTTTAACATTGCCGCTATCTTTACATTGCAGTCAATTGTGCTTTCACATAACGTAATTGACACTTTAATCGGTTAAGGAGCTCCCGCCGTGCTTTATGTGATTTACGCTGAAGATATTGCTGATTCCCTGGAAAAACGCCTTTCAGTTCGCCCTGCCCACCTGGCGCGCCTGCAGCTGCTGCAGGATGAAGGCCGATTGCTGACCGCAGGCCCTATGCCCGCGGTAGACAGCAACGATCCTGGCCCGGCGGGTTTTACCGGCTCCACCGTCATTGCTGAGTTCGAATCTCTCGAGGCCGCGCAGGCCTGGGCGGAGGCGGACCCTTATGTCGCGGCAGGCGTTTACGCGAAAGTGTCCGTTCGCCCGTTCAGGAAGGTTTTCTGATTTGAAAAAGGCTCCCTCAGGAGCCTTATTCTCAGTGCAATGACGCAAGCCGTGCGGCGAAGCCGACAAACAGCAGGCCGATTAATCCATTTCCCAGCTTCGCCAGTTTCTTTTTGGTTTTAAGATAACGGGTCACAAATGCGCCGGAGAAAATCAGGAAGCTCATATACATAAAGCTGATCAGCTCAAGGGTGGTGGCGAGGATCAAAAATGAGGTTCCCGTGTTGTCCGCCCGAACATCGATAAACTGCACAAAAAACGACACGTAAAACAGAATCGCTTTTGGGTTTGTCAGGCTCAGCACCAGCGAACGTTTCATGATCATACTCGCCGGCTCCGCGCCGCTTTCCTGCTCGCTGCCCTTGCGGGTGACTAGCGACCAGAGCATTTTGCCGCCCAGCCACAATAAATAGAACGCGCCCAGATAACGGACAATATTAAACAGGACTGGCGTGGTCTGGATTAACGCCGCGACGCCCGCCCAGGCAAGAAACATCAGGACCGCATCGCCGATAAAAACGCCGGTTGCGGCAAGGTAGCCTTTCTTAACGCCATGACCAATACCCGTTTTCAGGACAAACAGCGTATTGGGTCCCGGCACCAGCACAATAAAAAATGCGCCGACAACATATGTCCAGAAATTAAGTACGCCAAACTCCGCAAACACCGCTTTCTCCTTTTGCTATAAAACCCGGCAATAGCGCTGCAACGGCGATATTGCCCGTAATAATCCAACTCCCGCACGCTATCAGAGACGATATTGTATTCAGAACCTGAGCGGTAAATGCCGCTTTCCTGACGCCACACCCGCAGGGATGGCGAAAATGAAGGCTTGTATAAACGCGGGGGGGCACCGTAATGGTGCCCTCGTGATTATCAGAAATCCTGGACGGCAAACAGCAACGCGTTGCGGTGTCTGTTCATTCCACATTTTCTGATGGCGTGAATACGCATATTGCGGCGAGATTGTGCTTCCAGCCAACGAGACTTGCGACGACTTACCTGTCGCAACATGCGCCAGCGCCCTACTTCTGTTCTACTGCGCTTCATGTCTACAACTCTTTCACTGACAGAGGCGTCATTATAAACCCAACCCGGCGGCAAACCAGCGCTTTTATCTGCCGTTTTTATTTGCCAGATGAATCCTGATGCGTACACTCATAACAATACGCTTGCAAAAGGATTTTTTAATTATGACAACCTTCTACACCGTGGTGAGTTGGCTGGTCATTCTGGGATACTGGCTGTTAATCGCGGGCGTGACGTTACGCATCCTGATGAAGCGCCGGGCCGTCCCTTCTGCCATGGCCTGGCTTCTGATTATCTACATTCTGCCGCTGGTCGGCATTATCGCCTATCTGTCGTTTGGCGAGCTGCATCTCGGTAAGCGGCGCGCCGAGCGCGCGCGCGCCATGTGGCCGTCAACGGCAAAATGGCTCACCGATCTGAAAGCCTGCAAGCATATCTTTGCCGAAGAGAACAGCAGCGTCGCGTCCTCATTGTTTAAGCTCTGCGAACGACGTCAGGGCATCGCCGGGGTTAAGGGCAATCAGCTGCAGCTGATGACCACCTCGGATGATGTGATGCAGGCGCTCATTCGTGATATCCAGCTGGCGCGACACAATATCGAGATGGTGTTTTATATCTGGCAACCGGGCGGTATGGCGGACCAGGTCGCCGAGTCGCTGATGGCCGCCGCGCGTCGCGGGATCCACTGTCGCCTGATGCTTGATTCAGCAGGCAGCGTCGCCTTCTTCCGTAGCCCCTGGGCGGGCATGATGCGTAACGCCGGCATCGAAGTGGTTGAAGCGCTGAAGGTTAACCTGCTGCGTGTATTTCTGCGCCGGATGGATCTGCGTCAGCACCGCAAGATGATCATGATTGATAACTATATTGCCTACACGGGCAGTATGAATATGGTTGATCCGCGCTTCTTTAAACAGGACTCCGGCGTGGGTCAGTGGGTTGATTTGATGGCGCGCATGGAAGGCCCTGTCGCCACCGCGATGGGCATCGTCTACTCCTGCGACTGGGAAATCGAGACCGGTAAGCGTATTCTGCCACCCCCGCCGGACGTCAATATTATGCCGTTCGAGGAGGCCAGCGGGCACACCATTCACACCATCGCCTCTGGTCCGGGCTTTCCGGACGATCTTATTCACCAGGCGCTGCTTACCGCCACTTACGCCGCGCGCGAATACCTGATCATGACCACCCCCTACTTCGTGCCGAGCGATGATCTGCTGCACGCCATCTGTACGGCGGCGCAGCGGGGCGTGGATGTCAGCATTATTATGCCGCGTAAGAATGACTCACTGCTGGTGGGCTGGGCGAGCCGGGCCTTTTTCAGCGAACTGCTGGCCGCAGGCGTGAAAATTTACCAGTTCGAAGGCGGACTCCTGCACACCAAGAGCGTGCTGGTGGACGGTGAACTGAGCCTCGTCGGTACCGTCAATCTGGATATGCGCAGCCTGTGGCTCAACTTTGAGATCACGCTGGTGATTGACGACGCCGGATTTGGCGGCGATCTGGCGGCGGTTCAGGACGACTATATCTCCCGCTCCCGCCTGCTGGACGCCAGAGAGTGGGTGAAACGCCCGCTGTGGCAGCGAATTGCCGAACGACTGTTTTACTTCTTTAGTCCGTTGCTGTAAAACGTGCCCAACAATGTTAAACAGGTAGTCATCATGGAAATGGATCTGAATAATCGCCTGACTGAAGACGAAACGCTCGAGCAGGCCTATGACATTTTTCTCGAACTGGCGGTCGATAACCTCGATCCTGCCGACGTGATCCTCTTCAACCTGCAGTTTGAGGAGCGTGGCGGCGCCGAACTGTTCGACCCTTCCGAAGACTGGGCGCAACACGTGGATTTCGATCTCAACCCGGATTTCTTCGCCGAAGTTGTGATTGGGCTGGCGGATGAAGATGGCGGCGAAATTAACGATATCTTCGCCCGCGTGCTGCTCTGTCGCGAGAAAGACCACAAGCTGTGCCACATTCTCTGGCGCGAATAAAACAGGGCTGCGATTGCAGCCTTTTTTATTCATCCGGCATTGCGCTGCCGCAGCGATGACAAAACCGCGCGTCCTGAGCGTGTTCGCCCTGGCGGCACACCGGACACTGGCGCTGCTTACGGTGCTGAAA
>JAFACP010000078.1 GCA_023425455.1 Pseudomonadota bacterium
GCTTATAGGCCAGCTGACGATTATCCAGGCGAATATCATTGAGTTTAAAGTTCTGCGGAATCGACAGATAATCGCCTTTAATTACACCGTAACCAATTAACATTCCGGCACTGTTCACCATATCGACACCGTCGATAACAAAATTATCGCACCCGTATATCGCCACCGTCGCGTTATCAATTCCCGCCTTTTTACTGAAGTCCGGGGTGATATTGTTGGCCTTTATATTACGGATAATAAAATGTTTACCATTTTCAACATGTACCAGTTGACGACAATTGCTGCCGGTAATATTCGCCACCACGAAGTTCTTCACGGTTTGCTTTTCCGGGTAGTCATTGTCGTAGGTACTTCCGGCGAGCCCAATGCCGATCCCCCAGTTGATCTTGCCGTTGGTGCAGTTGATATTGTCGATAACGTGGTCGGAGATCAGGATATTGTGGTCATTAATGGCCACATTCCACTCAATTGCGTCTCCCTGCAGGTGGCTAAACCGGCTGTTGGTGATCCGCGCCCCGTCCACCTGGTTGTGAAAGCCCTGGCGCAGGATGGCATAGTTTGCCTGACTGACGCTGATGTTATCGATCAGCAGATTGCGCATCACCTGCGGTTTTTTACCGCCAATGTAGATCTGCGTCACCGGGCCAAAGCCGCTCATCGCCAGCCCCTGAATAACGCAGTCCGAGCCACGCACATCGAGGGTGATGTTCTCCGTACGCCCTCCCTTCTCGCCGAGCACTTTCGCCCCGTCCTGCAGGACAATACGCCCGCGGCCATTGCCGGTCAGCGCGCCGCGGATCAGCAATGTTTTACCCTGCGGAATAAAAATGGCGGTATTGATGTTCTGACAGCGGAGCCCTGCCGGCACCACCACGGTATCGTTGGCGGCGAAGGCCTGTTTAAAGGCAGCGATCCAGTCCTTATCGCCGTATTCGTTGATATTCGCCGTCCGCCCGCCAGCGGCCCAGGCAACGCGGGATGTCAGCAGCGGGCTTGCCGCCAGCAGCGAACAGGAGGAGAGAAACGAGCGTCGGGTAATTTTTTTCAGCATACAACCTCGGCGTTACAACGTCTGCAGCAGGCTCGCTAACTGGCGATTAATCACCTGCTGATTGAATTCTGTTTCCACTTTCTGCCGCGCATTACGCAGCACCGGGGCCAGCGCCTGCGGAGCAATATCGCTGAAGGTCGCCAGCCTGTCGGCAAGGGCAACCGGGTTATTTTCCGGCACCAGCCAGCCGGAATGCTCAGAGGTAATCAGCTCCGGAATACCGCTGTGCAACGTCGAGACCACCGGAATACCCACCGCCATCGCCTCCATCAGCGCCACCGGAATACCCTCCATATCGCCATCGGCGCCGGTGACGGAGGGCAGCAGAAACACATCCGCCTCGTCGAGCAGGGTTTTTACCTCATGGCTGGGTTTAAAGCCCGGCATCTCGACATAGCCCTCAAGCTGGTACTGTTCAATCAGCGTACGCAGGCGCCGCTCCCAGGGGCCAATCCCCAGAATGCGGTAGTGAAAATCAACGCCGCGCGCCTTCAGCTGACGGCAGGCTTCAATGGCCACATGCAGCCCTTTTTTCTCGGTCAGGCGTGCCACCGAGATAATTTGCAGCGGTTTCCCCGGCACCTTCACCGGGCGCTGGGTAAAGCGATCCATATCGACCCCCATCCGCGAGACGGTAATTTTCTCCCCCGGGCAGCCCATGGTCTTCAGACGCCCGGCCCACAGTTCGCTGATGGGCAGCATCATGTCGCCGCGGCGAAACAGCTGCTGGTACTCCGGGGTGTAGTGGTCCAGCACCGCGTGGCTGGAGATATCAATGCCGTGAAAAATGGTCGCAATTTTGCCGTCAATAACCCCCAGCTCGCGCAGCTTGGCGGCGGTCACGCCCGCCGGGCCAAAGTGGGCGATAAACACGTCAGCGCGATATGACCGCGACGTTTGCCCGCAAATCGCAGAGAGGATCAGATTGCGCGACTCAGCGCCATAGCGCGGGACGTTGAGCGCTCGCCACGTCGCCGGGCGATGAAGCCCGCGCAGCGTCTGACGGGCGCGGTGGCGCAGCTTGCTTAGCCGCCCGTCGGGTTCATCCTGCAGCCAGCGGGTTTTCGCCTCCAGCCCGTAGCGGGTATACGCCGCATGGGTGTTCTGCGTATCGCCCTTTTGCAGGGCGATAATCTCGACCTCGTACCCCATGTCGATAAACGCGGTGATCTGGTTCAGGACAAACGTTTCTGACGACAGCGGAAATTTCAGTAAGAAGAAACCAACCTTCATTTCCCCTCCCGGACGCGATCAAGTACCGATTTCACCATCTCTGCGCCCTTCTCACGCTCGGCTTTCACCGCCACGGCCAGGCGTTCATTAATGGCAGGTAACTGACCCAGGGTGTCCCCCACCATCGCGCCGAGCGAGCCATCCAGCAGGTGACGAATATCCACCGCCATCTCCGGCATGCCGAGCTGCTGCATAATGCCTGCCGACTTGTGCTCATAGTTGATGGCTATCGCCGGGGTGCCAAAGTTCATCGAGATAATCGCCGAGTGCAGACGCGTGCCCACGGTCAGTTCGCAGGCCGACAGCAGCTTGCCCATCTCCAGATCGTTGAGCTCATCCATCACCACGTGGTAGCGCGACGGGTCGTTCACAAGGTGACGCAGATTAAGCGCCACCATCCGGTCATCTTTGTTGTAGCTGTCGATACCGGTGCAGGTGGAGAGCGCCAGTACCTGATAGCCGCTGTCCAGCACCCGGTTCACCACGTCGGCAAAGGCCTGCTCATACGCCGCCTGGGTGGTCCCCAGCCGCTTGTCGAACGGCGCCAGCTCGCGCAGGGTGATGGCCACGGTTTTCTGTTTTTCGGCGACCTCCAGCCAGTGCTGTACGGCGTAGTCCGGCTGGAATTGCTCATCCTGATGATCCACCAGCCACGCGGTGTCAACGCCGTGCTCCACTCTGCTTGTGTCGATATCGCTACGCTTCATCATCTCAAGGCTAACGGACTCGCGCAGGATCAGCGCGTCGCAGTGGCCAAACACGTAGTTTGCCAGCTGGTTAAACTGCGGATCCTGGAACGGTCCCACGCTGTGACCAATCATAAACAGCGGTTTTTTCGCCATAAACGTACACAGCGCATGCTCAAACTGTGGCACGCCGTAGAGATCGACGAAGAACGAGCCGCCGACCTGAATAATGGCGTCATAGCCGCAGAGCAGGCGAACAAAGTCGGTAAACCCCTGAGCGATGGCGATATTGCGCAGCTTGCCGGTGTCCGTCACCCGGGACAGCAGCACCTGGTGCTGATAGCGGCGGCGCAGCACCTTCTTCACCCGCCCCATCACCCCGGCGGCATTATTGTGTTGCTTCATCTGGCTGTACAGCGGGTCCCCCATTACCGGGCGGTTCAGCAGCCAGGATGAGCTGACCGGATAACGGCTCATCACATCAACGTCAGTCTCAGGCGCAAGGGTGTTAATCGCATCCAGTAAGCCCCGCAAAATGGCGCTGTCGCCACGGTTACCGCAGGTATGGTTGCCAAGAATCAGTAATTTCATATTGACCTCTTAAAGGGGTTCTCGATGCATCGGGTGCGGCCTGACGCCTGCACCCCGGCCCTCGCCCGCAGACGAGGGTGAATGTCTAGCCTGCGCGGAGCAGCGTTTTCATCTTTTCACTACGGCAAAACTGGCGCTTCATCTCCACCACCAGCGGATTGCGTGACAGCACCAGCATCACGGCGAACGCCAGCGCGCCTGCGGCTACCTGCGCCGCCAGCAGCACCGCCAGCGGCAGATGGCCGTTCAGCGCCACGCCGAGGCCATAGCTCACCGCAAGCGTCGGTAAAGAGAGATACAGCGGCAGCCAGAGGCTGAGAATGTACTCACGGTAGCTGGAGCCCAGCACCGGCTTTATCATCACGAAGTAGCTCAACACGGTATTGATTATCTGCACCAGCAAAAAGCCGAGGGTGACGCCGATAGCCCCGGCCAGATGCCCGCCGACGATAATCGCCGGAATAAACAGACAGGTTTTGAACACGTTGAACTTAAAGCTGATATCCACCCGCGCTTTCGCCATCAGCAGCGAGCCGATCGGGTTGCCGACCGAGCGCAAAAGCCCCACCACACACAGCAGCTGCAGGATCGGGATAATGCTGTTCCACTTGTCGCCAAACACCAGCGGCACCACGTTGGCCGAGACCACCATCAGCCCCAGCAGTACCGGAAAGTTGATAATTCCCACCACCGAGAGCAGCTTGTAGAAGTTGACGCGCAGCTTGTCGGTATCGTCCTGAATTTTGGCGAAGGCCGGGAACAGCACCCGCGTAATGATCGGGTTGAGCTTCATTGGCGGGACCACCGCCACGTTGTAGGCCAGGTTGTAGCCGCCCGCCACGCTGGCGCCCAGAATACGCGCCAGCACCAGCGTGGAGAGGTTGGTATTCACGTAGTTGATGATGCTGTCCGCGGTCAGCCACGCGCCAAAACGCAGGTTAGAGGAGACTGAAGCCAGCGAGAAGTGCAGCCCCGGACGGTAAATCTTGCGACCAAAGTAGCCGAACAGCAGCGTACGCACGGTTGCGTTAACCAGGTAGCCGAGAATCGCGGTTAACGCCAGCGGCCAGAAATGCGCGCTCACCACCGTGAAGGTGAAGCCCGCCAGCACCGCGCTGGTCTCAATCATGCCAATCTTGTTGAACTCCAGCTCCTTTTGCATCAGCGCGCGGAACTGCTGACCATGCGGGATCACCACAAAAGCAAACGACAGGGTGCGCATCAGCGGCGCCAGGTCCGGGTTGTGCAGGACGCTGGCAATGGTATCGCTCAGCAGAAAGACCAGCACAAATACGCTGACCCCAAGGCCGACGTTCAGCCAGTAGAGCGTGGTCAGCTCCAGCTGGCTAATCGTTTTGCGCTGGATAATCGAGTTGGCGATACCAAAATCAGACAGCGTATCGGCCAGGGCGATAATCACCAGCGACACGGTCAGCAGGCCGAACTGGTGATTATCGATAATGCGCGCCAGCACCGTCATCTGCACCAGTCCCAGGCCGATGATGACAATGGTTGCCATTGCCGACCACTTGGCGCCGCTGATGGTTTTTTCACGTAAGCTCATCTTAGTACGCCGCTTTGTTAACAAAACCTTTGAAGATGGTCAGAAAAACGATTTTGATATCGAACCACAGGCTCCACTCGCGAATGTACTCGAGGTCGAACTCAATGCGTTTTTCCATTTTCTCCAGCGTGTCGGTCTCGCCACGCCAGCCGTTAATCTGCGCCCAGCCGGTAATGCCCGGCTTCACCTTATGGCGCAGCATGTAGCCCTCAATCAGCGAACGGTACTGCTCGTTGTGGGCCACCGCGTGCGGACGTGGGCCGACAATCGACATCCCGCCGGTGAAGACGTTGATAAACTGCGGCAGCTCATCGAGCGAGGTACGGCGCAGGAAGTTACCCACCCGCGTCACGCGCGGATCGTTCTGCGTCGCCTGGGTCACCACGCTGGCGTTCTCCATCACCTTCATCGAGCGAAATTTCCACACCATGATCGGCTTGCCGTCCATGCCGTAGCGCGTCTGGCGGAAGATGACGGGGCCGGGCGAGCTGAGCTTCACCGCCAGCGCAATACAGCACAGCACCGGGGAGATAAGCAGCAGGATAAGCGTCGACAGGACAATGTCTTCCGCGCGCTTCAGCAGCCGGTTAATGCCCGAGAGCGGCGTGTCATACAGGGGAACGACGGGAACACCGTTCACCTCTTCAACCCGCGAGTGGAGAATATTGAAGGTGAAAACGTCGGGGATCAGAATCACCGAACAGGTAGTATCGGCAAGCTCACGCACCAGCGATTTAATGCAGGATTCATCTTTCATCTGCATCGCGATATAGACATTGTGAATTTTGCCCGCTTTGGCATCGTCAATCAGCTGCTCGTAATTGCCGGCCCAGTCAGCAGAGACCCCGCCCGGCTTTGCGTCGTGGTAGATCCCTACCACCTCAAAGCCCAGCCACGGCTCTTTGCGGAAGCTGTCAAGCAGCACCTGTCCGACCGCTAAATCGCCGGCCACGGCGACATAGCGTTGGTTATAACCCCGGTTACGCAGCCAGCCAGCGCCGAAGCGGATCAACGAGCGACAGACCACCATGCCGACGCTGGTGAGCAGATACCAGCTCAGGTAGGTCAGCAGCCGGGTATCAAAATCATGACTGAAGGCCACCAGTCCGGCGCTGAAAATCAGGCTTAAGGTCCAGTTCTGCAGCAGCAGCATCAGTTCGGTGGTGATCTTCACGCCGCGCCACGAGCGGTAGAAATCGGTCATTCCGCCGATCATCTGAAACACCACCAGCGTCATCAACGCCATGAGTAAATGCATGTAGAGGAAAGACTGGCCGCTTATCCAGCACACGGCCCACAGTCCGCCAACCATGATGGTGATGTCTGAAAAACGCTGCACCATAGAGATTAACGATGCATTGGTTCTCGCTCGTTCGCGCTTTTTTAGAGTTGTCATCGTTGTTCCTGTTTTCGGTTCCCCCTCCCGTCAGGAGGGGGCAATGATTACTGATTCAACAACGCCAGAATGTCCTTCGTTCGCGCTTCCATCAGCGGGACGTCGGCGCGGGACTCCACATTCAGACGCACCACCGGCTCGGTGTTGGACGAACGCAGGTTGAAGCGCCACTGCGGGAAGGCCATGCTGATACCGTCGGTACGGTCGATCTCCAGCGCGTGCAGGGCAAAATGGTGCTCCACCCGGGCGATGGCGTCTGCCGGCTGCTCCAGCAGGCTGTTAATCTCACCGCTCGCCGGGAATGCCGCCATGCGGTCGCGCACCAGCTCGCCAAGGCGCTTCCCTTTCAGGCACAGCAGCTCAGTCAC
>JAFACP010000107.1 GCA_023425455.1 Pseudomonadota bacterium
GCGAGCGATTTGATCAGGCTCGCCCCGTAGTCAAACTGACCGTCTCCGGTCTCCAGCGCTTCCATATAGTCGGTGGGCGCATGCGGACGCTGCGCCGTCAGCCGCTGCCATCCCCATAGCAGCAACCCCGCCGCCAGCCCACCCAGCGCCGGGGTCAGCGCCCGTCGCCAGGGCGATAACGCGGCGGCGTTCACCAGGCTGCCGCTGGCGTTGCCAAGAAACCACCCTTCAAGCAGAAACATGGCATGACGAAAAAGCGCGACGGCGACGGCGGCCAGCACGCCGGTGAGGGTGGCGATCAGCAGTCTGCGGAACATCACGCAGATATCAGGGTAAGCATGAAGACGTTGCATGAGTCACGACGAAAACGGGATTGATGCCCTATTGTGCGGCGAAAGGGCGAGGTAAGCAAAACGTAAACCTCGCAACGTGGGCAGGCCATGGCTGCCGCGCCGCGTCCGGGCACCGCGCTGGTGCAGCGCCCGCACAGGGCTCACCAAAACGGGGAGCTACTGGCGGCGTTATGTTTCAACACTGTGATAATAAAGGATAATTAAACTGGCACACCCCTTGCAAACAACACAAGCGAAGGGCAGTGCACCACACAATTTGAAAAATAGCTGGCTAGGGTTCCGGTTCACCTTTGTGAATGGCTGGTCCAAGAGCCGGCGACCTCTGAGAGGTTACACGGCGGGACAAAAGCCCGGGAGACAGCAGCACCAGACGGTGTCGCGCTGCCCCCTAACTTTGGTGCCACTCAGAGGTCAAGCATGAAGAAAACGCCATTACTCCGCTCTCTTGTTCTGTCGCTGGCGATGCTGGTCAGTCTCCCCACCTTTGCTGCCGTAAAAAAAGAGTTCAACGTCTGCTGGACCATCTACGCCGGATGGATGCCCTGGGGCACCATCAGCAGTAGCAAAATCATTGATAAATGGGCCGATAAATACGGGATCAAAATCAATGTTGTCCAGCTCAACGACTATATCGAATCCATCAACCAGTACACCGCAGGTCAGTTCGACGGTTGCACCATGACCAACATGGATGCGCTGACCATCCCTGCCGCAGGCGGCGTGGACACCACGGCGCTGATCCTCGGCAGCTACTCGGAGGGTAACGACGGGGTGGTGATGAAAGGGGAAGGCAAAACCCTCAGGGATCTGAAGGGGATGAAGGTCTACCTGCCGGAGCTCTCGGTCTCCCACTATCTGCTGGTACGCGGTCTGGAAAAAGCCGGGCTGGCGGAGAAAGACGTCACCGTGGTGAACACCTCCGATGCCGATATCGTCGCGGCATTCGGCACGGCCAGCGTACAGGCCGCCGTCGCCTGGAACCCGCAGCTCTCGGTCATCAAAGGCACGCCGAAAACCAGCGAAGTGTTTAGCTCTTCGCAGGTGCCCGGCGAGCTTATCGACATGATGGTGGTCAACAGCGAAACCCTGAAGGATAACCCGGCGCTGGGGAAAGCGCTGACCGGCGCCTGGTACGAGATGATGGGGCTGATGAAGGCGCAGAATGCAGACGTCCTGAATGCGATGGCCGCGGCTTCCGGTACCGATCTGGCAGGCTATCAGGCGCAGCTGAAAACCACCCACCTGTTCTACACCCCGGCAGAGGATCTGGCGTTTATCGACTCACCGGCGCTGGCGAAAACCATGCAGCGCGTCGCGTCGTTCTCCTTCGAGAAGGGGCTGCTCGGCGATGGCGCGCAGAGCGCAGATTTCATCGGCATGCGCTTCCCCGGCAACGTAACTCAGGGCGACGCCACTAACGTGAAGCTGCGCTTTGACGACAGCTTCGTGAAGATGGCCGCCGCCGGCACGCTGTGAAAAGGGACGGAGTAAGCCATGCGACAGATTAATCGTCATCCTAACGCCGGCATGCGCCTGATGCTGGTGATGCTGCCCTTTGTCCTGCTGCTGGCGGCCTACTTCTTCGGCTCGGCAGTGCGGCTGGAGGCCAACCCGCAGGATAAGCTGCTGCCCGGACTGCAGCAGATGCTGGATGCCGTGAGCCGGATGGCCTTTACCCCGGACAAGCGCAGCGGAGAGTACCTGCTGTGGATGGACACGCTGATGAGCCTCGCGCGGCTGCTGACCGGGCTGGCAATCGCCTCGCTGGCAGGGCTGTGTATCGGGGTGGCTGCCGGGGTATTTCCGCTGTGGCGTGCGTCGCTGTCGCCGCTGATGACGGTGCTGTCGATGATCCCGCCGCTGGCGATCTTACCGGTGTTGTTCATCGTTTTCGGGCTGGATGAGCTGTCGAAGGTGATGTTGATCGTGATTGGCATCACCCCGATGCTGGCCCGCGATCTGGAGCATCGCGCCTGTGAAATTCCGCCGGAGATCCTGATCAAAGCCCAGACGCTGGGGGCCAACAGCTGGACGCTGGTGCTGCGGGTTGTCCTGCCGCAGCTGCTGTCGCGGCTGCTGACATCGCTGCGCCTGTTGCTCGGTTCGGCGTGGCTGTTCCTGATCTCGGCGGAGGCCATCTCCGCGACCGCCGGGCTCGGGTACCGCATTTTCCTGGTCCGTCGCTATATGGCGATGGACGTCATTATTCCGTACGTCCTGTGGATCACGCTGCTGGCCTGGCTGATGGATCTGGCCCTGCGTCAGTTACACAAAGCCTGTTTTCCCTGGGCGGAAGGGGGGAAGGCATGAGCTTTATCACCATCAACAATATCTGGCAGGAGTATGGCGACCACGTGGTGCTGGAGCGCCTGAATTTAACGGTGAAGGAGGGGGAGTTCTGCTCGATGGTCGGGGCATCCGGCTGCGGAAAATCCACCTTCTTACGCCTGCTGCTTGGCCAGGAGGCACCGAGTAAAGGCACGATAACCCTCGATGGCAAACCGCTGAACGCCGAGCCGGACAGCAGCCGTGGCGTCGTGTTTCAGCGCTACTCCGTTTTCCCGCACCTTAGCGTGCTGGATAACGTCACGATCGGTCTCGAATTGCCGCAATCGCCGCTGCTTGGCCGCGTGTTTGGCGCCAAAAAACGTGCGGCCCGTGAACGGGCGCGGGAGATGCTGGAAAAGGTCGGCCTCGGGCAGGCGCTGAATAAATACCCGACGCAGCTCTCCGGCGGGATGCAGCAGCGTCTGGCCATCGCTCAGGCGTTCATTATGCAGCCGCGGGTGCTGCTGCTTGATGAGCCGTTTGGCGCGCTCGATCCGGGGATCCGTAAAGATATGCACGCGCTGCTGCTGCAGCTGTGGGGCGAAACCCGCATGACGGTCTTTATGGTGACTCACGATCTCTCCGAAGGGTTCAACCTCGGCACCCGTCTGCTGGTGTTCGATAAAGTGCGCCTCGACCCGCACGCGCCGAACGCGTTTGGCGCACGCATTACCTATGACATACCGCTCAATGAGACGCGCCTCTCCGCGCTGAGCGGTACGGCTTCCGACAACGTTTATGCATTAAGGGGTTAACGCTGTGAATACCACACTCTTACGCGACGAGATCCTGCCCGCTGGCGGCCATCTGTCGTTTGTCCTCAAGCGCGGGCAAACCCTGCGCATGACCGATATCGACGGCGGGGCGAACGTCAGCGCGATCATGCTCAACGCTCATGAAAAGAGCGAACGTCTGAATCTGCCTGACACCCTGAAGGGGCAGCACACCGCGCGCCTGACCGCCGGTCACTGTTTCTATTCCGATATGGGGCGCGTGCTGGCGGGGATCACCGCCGATACCTGCGGCTGGCATGACCCGTTTGGCGGGGTGCTCAATGCCGCTGAAGTGGCACAAAAGTATGGTCAGGGCCGCTATCAGGAGCTGCGCAACGGCTTTTACCGCAACGGAAGCGATAACCTGCTGGTGGAGATGGGCAAGTGGGATCTGAACCTGGAAGATCTGCTGATGGTGGTCAACTTCTTCAGCAAGGTGACGGTGGATGAGCGCGGGCAGTTCAGCTTCCACAGCGGCCATTCAACACCCGGTAGCTACGTCGAACTGTTTGCCCCGATGGACACGCTTGTCGTGCTCACCGCCCTGCAGCATCCGATGGATCCGGCCAGCCACTACGCCCCGCGTCCGGTACAGCTGAGCTGGCGAGAGACGGAGGATGATGCGAGCGCCATCAACGCGCTGCTGACGCGAGCGGAAAACGAACGGGCCATCACCAACACCCAACTTTATACCCGCTAAGGAGCCACATCATGACCATTG
>JAFACP010000175.1 GCA_023425455.1 Pseudomonadota bacterium
TGTAGAATGTCCGGCATATAACTATTCATGAAATCTATTGTTTTTCAGGAGAACACCACCGATGCGGACGTATCTGGGTTGGTTACTGGCGGCGGCTTCGCTGCCGCTCACAGCATATGCGCAGGAAGCAACGGTTAACGAGGTGCATGACACGCCGGCGGTTCGCGGCAGCATTATCGCTAACCTGCTTCAGGAACATGACAATCCGTTCACGCTGTACCCGTATGACACCAACTATCTGCTGTACACCTGGACCAGCGATCTCAACAAAGAGGCCATTCGCTCTTATGACTGGGCGGAGCATGCGCGCAAAGACGAGGTGAAGTATCAGCTCAGCCTGGCCTTCCCGTTCTGGCGTGGGATCCTCGGGCCGAACTCGGTGCTGGGCGCATCGTATACGCAGAAGTCCTGGTGGCAGCTTTCCAACAGCGGGGAATCTTCGCCGTTTCGTGAAACCAACTATGAGCCGCAGCTGTTTCTCGGCTTTGCCACCGATTATGAGTTTGCCGGCTGGACGCTGCGTGACGTCGAGATGGGCTTTAACCACGACTCCAATGGCCGCGCTGACCCGACCTCCCGCAGCTGGAACCGTCTCTACACGCGTCTGATGGCGCAAAACGGCAACTGGATGGTGGAAGTGAAGCCGTGGTACGTGATTGGCGACACCGACGATAACCCGGATATCACCAAATATATGGGCTACTATCAGCTCAGGATCGGCTATCAGCTGGGCGATGCGGTGCTGAGCGCCAAAGGCCAGTACAACTGGAATACCGGCTACGGCGGCGCGGAAGTGGGGGTAAGCTATCCGGTCAGTAAACATGTCCGCCTCTATACTCAGGTTTACAGCGGTTATGGCGAGTCGCTGATCGATTACAACTTCAACCAGACCCGCGTTGGCGTCGGCGTGATGCTGAATGATATTTTCTAGGTCACTCGAATGTTTTTGCGTTAAACGTTGAAGTTTCTCTCTCAGGCGCTGAAAATAGCGCCTGTTTTGTTTCTGGCATATGGGGTTAACGTGGCGCAGGCGGAAGTATTAAATCAGGAGTCGCTGGCTAAACAGGTTTTGCACGAAACCTTTGGCTACCAGCAGTTCCGTCCTGGCCAGGAAACCATCATTAACACCGTGCTGGAAGGCCGTGATTGCCTGGTCGTCATGCCGACAGGCGGCGGGAAGTCGCTCTGTTATCAGGTGCCCGCGCTGGTACTGAATGGCCTGACGGTCGTCGTTTCTCCCCTGATTTCCCTGATGAAAGACCAGGTCGACCAGCTGCTCGCCAACGGCGTGGCGGCGGCCTGTCTCAACTCCACGCAGAGCCGCGAACAGCAGCTTGAGGTGATGGCGGGCTGCCGCAGCGGGCAGATCCGTCTGCTGTATATTGCGCCTGAGCGTCTGATGCTGGATAACTTCCTCGAGCATTTAGCGCACTGGAATCCGGTGTTGCTGGCGGTCGATGAGGCGCACTGTATCTCTCAGTGGGGGCACGATTTCCGCCCGGAATATGCCGCGCTCGGCCAGCTGCGCCAGCGTTTCCCCGAGCTGCCGTTTATGGCGCTGACCGCCACGGCGGATGACACCACCCGTCTGGATATCGTTCGCCTGCTCGGGCTGAACGACCCGTTTATTCAGGTCAGCAGCTTTGACCGTCCGAACATCCGCTACATGCTGATGGAAAAATTTAAGCCACTGGACCAGCTCTTACGCTACGTCCAGGAGCAGCGCGGCAAGTCGGGCATCATCTACTGCAACAGCCGGGCGAAGGTGGAAGATACCGCCGCACGTCTGCAAAACCGTGGTTTTAGCGCAGCCGCCTATCACGCGGGGTTAGAAAACCACCTCCGCGCCGACGTGCAGGAGAAATTCCAGCGCGACGACCTGCAGATCGTGGTGGCGACGGTCGCCTTCGGAATGGGGATCAACAAGCCGAATGTGCGCTTTGTGGTGCATTTCGACATTCCGCGTAATATCGAATCCTACTATCAGGAGACGGGGCGCGCCGGGCGTGACGGGCTACCTGCGGAGGCGATGCTGTTTTACGATCCGGCGGATATGGCGTGGCTGCGTCGCTGTCTGGAAGAGAAGCCTCAGGGTCAGCTGCAGGATATCGAACGCCACAAGCTTAATGCGATGGGGGCCTTTGCCGAAGCGCAAACCTGCCGTCGCCTGGTGCTGCTCAACTATTTTGGCGAGGGTCGCCAGGCGTCATGCGGCAACTGCGATATCTGCCTTGATCCGCCGAAACAGTACGATGGCCTGATGGATGCCCGCAAAGCGCTATCAACGATTTACCGCGTGGACCAGCGCTTTGGCATGGGCTATGTCGTCGAAGTGCTGCGCGGCGCGAATAACCAGCGTATCCGCGAAATGGGGCACGACAAACTGCCCGTCTACGGCATGGGCAAAGACCAGAGCCATGAGCACTGGGTGAGCATCATCCGCCAGCTGATCCACCTTGGTTTCGCCACGCAAAATATTGCCCGGCACTCTGCGCTGCAACTGACTGAAGCTGCGCGCCCTGTGCTGCGTGGTGACGTCGAACTGCAGCTCGCCGTGCCGCGAGTCATCGCCCTGAAACCGCGGGTGATGCAGAAATCCTATGGTGGCAACTACGATCGCAAGCTGTTTGCCAAACTGCGCAAACTGCGTAAAGCCATTGCCGACGAAGAGAATATTCCACCGTACGTGGTGTTTAACGATGCCACCCTTATCGAAATGGCCGAACAGATGCCGCTCAGCGCGGGAGAGATGCTCAGCGTCAACGGCGTGGGTACGCGCAAGCTGGAGCGCTTCGGGAAAGCGTTTATGGCGCTTATCCGTTCGCATGTTGATGGTGAGGATGAGGAGTAGTCAGCCGGGCCAAAAAGTGCCAGGATGATGACTCACTGAACTCTTTCCCCGCGAGTGACTTATGTTAATGCTCTTTCTCACCGTGGCTCTGGTGCATATCGTTGCGTTGATGAGCCCTGGCCCTGACTTTTTCTTCGTATCGCAAACGGCGGTCAGCCGCTCCCGCAAAGAGGCGATGATGGGTGTGCTCGGTATTACCATGGGGGTTATGGTCTGGGCGGCGGTGGCGCTGCTTGGTCTGAACCTGATCCTGGCGAAAATGGCCTGGCTGCATAACATCATTATGGTCGGCGGTGGCCTCTACCTGTGCTGGATGGGCTACCAGATGCTGCGCGGCGCGCTGAAGAAAGAAGAAAAAGCCGCGCAAGCGCCGAACGTCGAGCTGGCCACCGGTGGCCGCAGCTTTGTTAAGGGGCTGCTCACTAACCTGGCGAACCCGAAAGCGATTATCTATTTCGGCTCGGTGTTCTCGCTGTTTGTGGGCGATAACGTGGGCGCGGCGGCTCGCTGGGGCATTTTCCTGCTGATCGTAGTGGAAACCTTTGCGTGGTTTACCGTGGTGGCAAGCCTGTTTGCGTTACCGGCGATGCGCCGCGGTTACCAGCGTATCGCGAAGTGGATTGACGGCTTCGCCGGTGCGTTGTTCACCGGCTTCGGCATTCATCTCATTATTTCCCGCTAAGCATGACGCGCTGACGCCAGCAGCGCGCCAACCAGCATAAACAGCGAACCAAATACTTTGTTCAGGGCCTTCATCTGTTTAGGCCCTTTGATCCACGCCGCAATCCGCTGCGCCAGCGTCGCATAACCAATCATCACGATAATATCGACAATAATCGTGGTAGCGCCGAGCACCACGTACTGCATCACCTGCGGCTGATGCGGCACGATAAACTGCGGGAACAGCGCGGCCAGAAACACTATGCTTTTCGGGTTGGTCAGATTGACGAAGACGGCGCGTTTAAACAGGCGACCGCGCGTTTGCGCCTGAGCGAGGGTGTTGAGATTGATCGAGCCCGCTGCGCGCCACTGCTGAATGCCAAGCCAAATCAGATACGCCGCGCCGGCCCATTTCAGCACCTCAAAGGCCAGTACCGAGCGCGAAAACAGCGTGCCCAGCCCGATACCGACCAGCACGATATGGATCCCCAGACCGGTCTGTAAACCGATAATAGAGGCTGCCGCCCCGCGATAGCCGTGGTTAATCGATGTGGTCATGGTATTGATCGCGCCAGAGCCCGGTGACAGGCTGAGGATGATGGATGTAAGCAGGTAGGCGAACCACCACTCGAAGGTCATTTGAAACTCCCGAATCGTCTGTTTTTATGCCACAATACGCTATTGTCGCGGCATTTTGCGACCGGTTACGAAAAAACGATATTCCCTGGGTTACGGGGGGGTGGAACCCGATGTTTCAGCAGAAAAAGGACTGGGAAACACGAGAAAGCGCATTTGCTGCTTTTTCTATGGGACCGCTGACCGATTTCTGGCGTCAGCGTGAGGAAGATGAGTTCACGGGCGTCGATAATGTCCCGGTACGCTTCGTCCGTTTTCGCGATACCTCTAACGACCGGGTGATCGTGGTTTGTCCCGGGCGGATCGAAAGCTACATCAAATATGCGGAAGTGGCGTATGACCTCTTCCGGATGGGTTTCGACGTGCTGATTATCGATCACCGTGGACAGGGGCTTTCCGGACGTATGCTCTCTGACACCCACCGTGGTCATGTGGATAATTTCAGCGACTATGTCGACGATCTCGCGGCTTTCTGGCAACAGGAAGTGCAGCCGGGTCCGTGGCGCAAGCGCTATATACTGGCGCACTCGATGGGCGGCGCAATCTCGACGCTGTTTTTGCAGCGCCATATGCATCAATGTGATGCGCTGGCCCTTACCGCGCCGATGTTTGGCATCGTGATACGTTTTCCTGACTGGATGGTACGTCATATTCTCGACTGGGCTGAGGGCCATCAGCGCATTCGTGAAGGGTACGCCATTGGAACAGGGCGCTGGCGCGCGCTGCCGTTTGCCCTCAACGTGCTCACCCACAGCCGGCAGCGTTATCGGCGTAACCTGCGTTTTTATGCCGATGAGCCGCGTTTGCGCGTCGGCGGCCCCACCTGGCACTGGGTGCGGGAGGGGATTCATGCCGGTGAACAGGTGCTGGCGGGGGTTGGCGACGATCGTACGCCGACGCTCCTGATTCAGGCGGAAGAAGAGCGTGTGGTGGATAACCGCATGCATGACCGCTTTTGTGAACTGCGTGCCGCCGCCGGTTACCCGTGTGAAGGGGGTAAACCGCTGGTCATAAACGGCGCGTACCATGAGATCCTTTTCGAAAAGGACGCCATGCGCTCAGTCGCGCTTAACGCCATTGTTGATTTTTTCAACAGGCATAACTGATTATTCTTTAGATCCTGAATAGTTCGCGTTGCGTAAAGACGGTAATGCCCCAGGCCGGGGTCAGCCCGCGCACAGGCAGCGCGAAGTATGACGGTTATATCACCAGAGGTTTAGATCCCTATGTACCAGGTTGTCGCATCTGACTTAGATGGCACGCTGCTCTCTCCCGACCATACCCTGTCGCCTTACGCGAAAGAGACCTTAAAACTCCTGACCGCTCGCGGCGTGAACTTCGTGTTTGCCACCGGCCGTCACCACGTTGACGTGGGACAGATCCGCGATAACCTGGATATCAAAGCCTATATGATCACCTCCAACGGTGCGCGCGTACACGACACCGATGGCAACCTGATCTTCAGTCATAATCTGGATCGCGATATCGCCGCCGATCTGTTCGGCGTGGTGCACAATAACCCCGATATCATCACCAATGTCTACCGCGACGACGACTGGTTTATGAACCGCCATCGCCCGGATGAGATGCGTTTTTTCAAAGAAGCCGTATTTAACTATTCACTGTACGAGCCAGGTCTGCTGGAGCCGGAAGGGATCAGCAAAGTGTTCTTCACCTGTGAAAATCACGATGAACTGCTGCCGCTGGAGCAGGCGATTAACGCCCGCTGGGGTGACCGTGTCAACGTCAGCTTCTCGACGCTGACCTGCCACGAA
>JAFACP010000214.1 GCA_023425455.1 Pseudomonadota bacterium
AAGAGGGCACGATGCTGCTTTGCGCTGCCGCCGGGCTGGCGGCGCGTCTGCAGATGAAAATCACCCTTGCGCATATCAGCACCGACTATCGCGGGATGAACTACCTCTCCGACAGCCTGATGGATGATGCTGTCTCCGCTGATGTGCTGAGGGCAAAGGCGTTTCTCAGCGCACTTGTCGCTCGTGTGCCCGGGCCGGTGGATGTCTGCGAGCTTGTCACCCTTCACCCGACTGACGACCTGAATCACTACATCGCGGCAAAGGGCAGCGATCTGGTGGTGGCCGGTCACCGTAATCGTTTTATGGCCGCCCTGATCTCCCGCTCAGCACAGCTAATTAACCACCTCACGGTGGATGTCCTGATCACACATATTGCCGATGGCAACCAAGGAGCCTGAAATGCGTTATTCACTTGATAAAGTCACCGCCCGCGAGATTCTCGATTCACGCGGAAACCCAACCGTCGAAGTGGAGGCCTGGAGCCGCGACGGCGAGATGGCCCGCGCCTCTGTGCCGTCCGGGGCCAGCACCGGCTCGCGGGAGGCCGTGGAGCGACGTGATGCAGATACCTCCCGTTTCGGCGGCAAAGGGGTGCTGGATGCGGTTCACGCCGTCAATGGCGAAATCTGCGATGCGATAAGCGGCGTCGACGTGCGCGAGCAGCGGCATATCGATAACCTGATGCTGGCCCTGGACGGCACCGATAATAAGGGCCGGCTGGGGGCGAACGCCATTCTGGGGGTATCGCTTGCGGTTGCGCGTCTGGCGGCGCAGGTTTCCCGTCAGCCGCTGTATCGCTACCTCGGCGGCCTGCAGGCGAACCTGCTGCCCGTGCCCTGTATGAATATTATCAATGGCGGCGTGCATGCCCGCGGTCAGGGGGCGGATTTCCAGGAGTTTATGATCGCCCCGCACGGCGCGGCGTCGTTAACCGACGCCGTTCGCCAGGGGAGTGAAGTCTACCAGGCGCTGCGCCAGATCCTGATCGACCGTGGGTTGTCCGCCGCCATCGGCGACGAAGGCGGTTTTGCGCCGGTGGTCTCCTCAAACCGCGAGCCCCTGCAGTTTATTGTTCAGGCCATTGAGAAAGCCGGCTATCGCCCGGGGGAAGATATCAGCATCTGTATCGATCCGGCCTCCAGCGAGTTTTATGCCGACGGCAAATACCATCTGCGCACCGAAGCCAGCGCCCTGAACGCCGCTGAAATGAGCGACTACTACAGTGAACTGCTGGACGCCTTCCCGATAGTGCTGCTGGAGGACGGGCTGGCAGAGGACGACTGGGCCGGATGGAAAATTCTGCACGACAAACTGGCGGGCCGTGCCGAACTGGTCGGCGATGATATTTTCGTCACCAACGTCCAGTACATCCGCCGCGGTATTGCGGAGAACCTCGCCAGCGCTGCGCTGATCAAGCTTAATCAGATAGGCTCCCTGAGCGAAACCTTCGACGCGGTCACCCTCTGCCAGCAGCACGGCTGGGGGGCATTTATCTCCCACCGCAGCGGTGAGACGACGGACAGCTTTTTCGCCGATATGACGGTCGCGCTGCGTGCCGGCCACCTGAAAACCGGCGCACCGTGTCGCGGAGAGCGGGTAGAGAAATATAACCAACTGATGCGCATCGAGCAGGCGCTGGGCGAAGATGCACGCTACGCCGGGCGCAGCGCCTTTGTGCTGCATAAATAAGCGCGGCTTGTAGTTAACGGGCGGCGTCAGCGGCTGACGTCGTCCGTGGCACAGCAGGGCCGTGTGAACGGTCTCCCAACGTATTGAATTGCCAGTGACAATGACACCTCGCGGAGGCGAAAAAGATCACTTCGTCGGTCGGAGCATCTATCCTTAAGCAGGACATTCACTTCAACTGACTGGCTAAACATGCGAGAATACCCGGCGAAACCGGCTTATTTTTTCGCTAAATCAGGATATTAACTGCCCATGAAGGGTAAATACAAAGCCGCGATTGCGCTACTACTGTTGCTGATCCTTGTGCCGCTGACGCTGCTGATGACGCTCGCCCAGTGGGTGCCGACGCTTGCCGGGATCTGGCTGCCGGTGGGCACCCGGATCGCATTTGAAAAAAGTCCCCGCCTGACGCGTCACGCCATTATCATTCCCGATCTGCGCTACCTGGTTGACGAGTGTGAAATCGCCCATCTGACAAACGCGACGTTGTCACGTCCGAGCCGCTGGCAGCTGGATATCGGCGCGCTGGATCTCAATACCGCCTGTTTCAGCAAACTGCCGCAGAGCGCGCCATCGACCGTGGCCCCCAAAACGCTGGCCCAGTGGCAGGCCATCTTACCCAATACCTGGCTCACCGTTCACCGTCTGACGCTTTCGCCCTGGCAGCAGTGGCAGGGCGAACTGCATCTCTCGCTCACCCCTGCGCAGCAGGCAATAACCTATCACGGCGAACAGGTGAGCATGGAGGGCAAGCTGCGCGGACAAACGCTTACCGTCAGCCAGTTTGACCTCCAGCTGCCCGGCTATCCGCAGCCGGTGAAGCTGGTGGGGGAATTTACCCTGCCGCTGGTGCCAAACGGCGTGCCGGTGAAGGGCCATGCGCTGGCGACCTTCGAGGTGCCGCAGCTCTCAGGCCTGGTCGATGCCGATCTGGACTGGCAGGATAACCAGGGTCAGCTGGTCGTCATGGCGCGTGATAACCCCGACCCGCTGCTGGATCTGCCGTGGCGCATTACCCCGCAGCAGCTGCAGATAATCGACGGTCGCTGGCACTGGGATCTCTCCGGCATGCCGCTTAGCGGACGTCTCGGCGTTAAGGTCGACAACTGGCAGCAGGGGCTGGAAAACGCGGTGATCAGCGGTCGTCTTAACGTCCTGACCGAAGGCGATGCCGGCAAAGGCAACGCGGTGCTGACCGTCGGCCCGGGCAGGCTCAGCATGGAGAACAGCGCAATGCCGCTGCAGCTGACCGGCGAAGCGAAACAGGACGATCTGATCCTCTACGCCCGGCTGCCGGCGACGCTGAGCGGCAGTCTTCACGATCCGCAGCTGCTTTTCGAGCCCGGGGCGCTGCTGCGCTCGCGCGGGCGGATCATTGACGCGCTTAATATCGACGATATTCGCTGGCCGCTGGCCGGGGTAAAACTGACGCAGCAGGGAATCGATGGCCGCCTGCAGGCGATCCTGCGCGCGCATGAGAATGAGATGGGCGATTTTGTCCTGCACCTCGACGGCCAGGCCCGCGACTTTTTGCCGGACAAGGGACTCTGGCAGTGGCGCTACTGGGGAAACGGCAACTTCACGCCGATGAATGCGCGCTGGGATGTGGCCGGCAAGGGCGAGTGGCGCGATGAAGTTATTGCGCTGACGGATCTCTCCACCGGATTCGATAAGCTGCAGTACGGTTCGATGCGGGTCAGTCAGCCGCGCCTGGTGCTCGATAACCCGGTGCGCTGGCGGCGCTCGGCGGACAACCCCGTCTTCAGCGGTGCGCTCTCCCTGAAGGCAGGGCAAACAACCTTCTCCGGCGGCAGCGTATTACCGCCGTCGGTGCTCACCTTCAGCGTCGACGGCAGCGAACCCACGCTGTTCCAGTTTAAAGGTGACCTGCATGCCGGCAAGATTGGCCCGGTGCAGGTCAATGGCCGCTGGGACGGCGAACGCCTGCGCGGCCAGGCCTGGTGGCCAAAACAGGCGCTGAACGTCTTCCAGCCGCTGATCCCGCCGGCGTGGAAAATGACCCTCAGGGAAGGGCAGCTGTACGCCCAGGTTGCGTTCTCCGCCGCGGCCGGGCAAGGGTTCGAGGCGGGCGGTCACGGGGTGCTGAAAGCGGGAAGCGCGTGGATGCCGGACAACCAGATCAACGGCGTCGATTTTGTCCTGCCGTTCCGCTTCAGCGACGGGACCTGGTCGCTGGGAACTCGCGGGCCGGTGACCTTACGTATCGGCGAGGTGAAAAACCTGGTGAGCGCGCGCAATATCACCGCGGATCTGCAGGGGAACTACCCCTGGAGCGATAACAATCCGCTGCTGCTGACCAACGTTAAGGTCGACGCGCTCGGCGGCAAAATTACCCTCCAGCAGCTGCGTATGCCGCAGCACGACCCGGCCCTGCTGCGGGTCGATAATCTCTCTTCCAGCGAGCTGATAAGCGCGATCAATCCCAAGCAGTTTGCCCTTTCCGGGCCGGTGAGCGGGGCGCTGCCGTTCTGGCTGGATAACGACAGGTGGATCATCAAAGACGGCTGGCTGACCAACCCGGGGCCGATGACCCTGCGGATTGATAAAGACACCGCCGATGCCATTGTGAAAGACAACATGGTGGCCGGGGCGGCGATTAACTGGCTTCGCTATATGGAAATTTCACGCTCGTGGACGAAAATCAATCTGGATAACCTCGGTGAGTTGACCATGCAGGCCAGCATCAGCGGCACCAGCCGCGTGGAGGACAAAAGCAGTAAGGTGCAGCTGAATTACACGCACCAGGAAAACCTGTTTACCCTCTGGCGCAGCCTGCGTTTCGGTGACAACCTGCAAACGTGGTTTGAGCAACACGCGGCGTTACCCGGCCCCCGCAGTTCGACAGGCAAGGAAAGTGAGGAACAACAATGAATAAGCTGGCAGGTGTACTCACCGTGGCCGTTGTCGCGTCGCTGACAGGCTGTACGCCGCGTATTGAGGTCGCAGCGCCAAAAGAGCCGATCACCATCAACATGAACGTCAGGATCGAGCATGAAATCCACATCAAGGTCGATAAAGACGTTGAAGCGCTGCTGAAATCGCGCAGCGATCTGTTCTGAGGATGCCATGAAACCAACAATCGCGTCTATTTTGCTGGTGCTGAGCCTGCATGTGCAGGCCGCGGCGCTGACCCTGAACGAAGCCCGCGCCCAGGGGCGGGTGGGCGAAACGCTCAGCGGCTATATTGCGCCCCGGCAGCAGGATGCCGAGACGCTGGCGCTGGTAAGCCGGATCAATGCGGCGCGAACAGAGAGCTATCAGCGGCTTGCCGACAGCAACAATCTGCCGGTTGACGAGGTGGCGAAAATGGCCGGGCAAAAGCTGGTCACCCGCGCCCGGCCGGGGGAGTACGTCAGGGGGATTAACGGCAGGTGGCTGAGAAAGTGATCAGCGAAAACGCCTGCGGTATTCACCCAGCGACACGCCGAAGCGCTGCTTGAAGGCGGTGGAGAAGTGGCTGTGATCGGCAAAGCCCCAGCTGTAGCCAATCCCGGCCAGTTTTTCGTCATCACCGGTGGAACGCAGCACCCGGGCGCAGAGATCGAGACGACGGTTTTTGATGTACTGCGCCACCACCAGCCCCTTATCGGCGAACATGCGGTACAGGCTGCGCACCGACATGCCGCTTTCCGAGGCGATCCACTCCGGACGCAGGGTTTCAGACTGGATATGGTCGTCAATCAGGGAGAGCACGTTCTGGAACTGGCGCTCTTTGCGCGGCACGACGGCTTCGCGCTGCAGAGCGGCTTTCCGATGGGGCCGCTGGAGCTGACCGACCTGATTGGTCAGGACGTAAACTTTGCTGTGACCTGTTCGGTGTTTAACGCCTTCTGGCAGGAGCGTCGTTTTCTGCCGTCGTTACTGCAGCAGGAGCTGGTGCTGGCCGGGCGGCTCGGCAAAAAGCGCGGTAAAGGGGTTTACGACTGGCAGGCGGATAAACCGCAGGTGACGTGGCTTGCGGCCCCGGACGACAGCTACCGCCCGATGCGGGTGGAGCGAAAAGGTGACGGTGTCACTGAAATTGACGAGCTGCTGCTGGTGGAAACCCGTGGGGAGACGGCGCAGGCCCTGGCGCGGCGTCTCAACAGGCCGGTGGTGGTGGTTGATCACAGCGCCGGTGACGTGGTGGCGATCGCGACGGCGGCCAGCAACCCGCACGCAGCCACGCAAAAAGCGCTCTTCTGGCTGCAGCAGCAGGGGAAACGGGTGGTGGAGATCGCCGATTATCCCGGCCTGCTGGTCTGGCGCACGCTGGCGATGATCGTTAACGAAGCGCTCGACGCGCTGCAAAAAGGGGTCGCCAGAGAAAAGGATATCGATACCGCCATGCGTCTCGGGGTGAACTACCCCTGCGGCCCCATTGCCTGGGGCGAACGTCTGGGCTGGCAGCGTCTGCTGGTGCTGCTGGAAAACCTGCAGCGCCATTACGGCGAAGAGCGCTATCGTCCCTGTTCACTGCTGCGCCAGCGCGCGCTTCTGGAGAGTAGCTATGAGTCATAACGCCTGGCGCCGCGCCCGCGCCATGTACCAACAGGATGCCTGCGCCCGGGCGCTGGGCATCGATATCGTCGACATGGATGAAGGCATGGCGGTGTTGACCATGACCATCACCCCGCAGATGCTCAACGGCCATCAAACCTGCCACGGCGGGCAGCTTTTCTCGCTGGCCGATACTGCCTTCGCCTACGCCTGCAACAGTCAGGGGCTGGCGGCGGTGGCCTCGGCCTGCACCATCGATTTCCTGCGTCCGGGCTTTGCCGGTGACAGACTGACCGCCACCGCGCGGGTCAGACATCAGGGCAAGCTGACCGGCGTATACGACATTGAAATTCAGAATCAACAACAGAAAACGGTCGCTCTGTTTCGCGGGAAATCTCACCGCACTGGCGGCAGTGTGACAGGAGAAATGTGATGCGTGACGCATTTATTTGTGAGGGGGTGCGTACCCCGGTGGGGCGATACGGCGGCGCGTTATCGACGGTGCGCGCCGATGATTTAGGGGCAATACCCCTGCGCGCGCTGCTGGCGCGATATCCACAGCTCGACCCGGAACGTATTGATGATGTGATTTACGGCTGCGCCAACCAGGCGGGGGAAGATAACCGCAACGTGGCGCGGATGGCGGCGCTGCTGGCCGGGCTGCCACAGTCGGTCTCCGCCACCACCATCAACCGCCTGTGCGGCTCAGGGCTGGATGCGATAGGCTTTGCGGCCAGGAGTGTCAGGGCGGGCGACGGCGATCTGCTGATTGCCGGCGGGGTGGAGTCAATGTCGCGCGCCCCCTTCGTAGTGGGCAAGGCGACCACCGCGTTTCAGCGTCAGGCGGAGATGTTTGATACCACCATCGGCTGGCGTTTTGTGAACCCGCTCATGCATCAGCAGTTTGGTACTGACAGCATGCCGGAAACAGCAGAAAATGTAGCTGAATTGTTAAATATAAGCCGCGCGGATCAGGACGCCTTCGCCCTGCGCAGCCAGCAGCGAACCGCTCTGGCGCAGCAAAACGGTATTCTGGCGCAGGAGATTGTGCCGGTCAGCATCAGCGGTAAAAAGGGGGCGCTGACGGAGGTCGCCGTCGATGAGCATCCGCGCCCCGACACCACCCCTGAGCAGCTTGCCGCGCTGAAAACGCCGTTTCGCCCGCACGGCGTGGTCACCGCCGGGAACGCCTCCGGGGTCAACGATGGCGCCGCCGCGCTGATTATCGCCAGCGAGCAGATGGCGCTCTCGCAGGGGCTGGTGCCGCGTACCCGCATCGTGGCAATGGCCACGGCGGGGGTTGAACCGCGTCTGATGGGGTTAGGCCCGGTCCCCGCCACCCGCAAGGTGCTGGAGCGCACCGGACTGAGCATCAACGATATGGATGTGATTGAGCTGAACGAAGCCTTTGCCGCCCAGGCGCTGGGGTACTGCGCCAGCTCGGCCTGCCGGATGACGCCGCCCACGTTAACCCGAACGGCGGGGCGATCGCCCTCGGCCATCCGCTGGGAATGAGCGGCGCCCGTCTGGCGCTGGCCGCCAGCAATGAACTGCACCGACGCAACGGCCGTTATGCGCTGTGTACGATGTGCATCGGTGTGGGTCAGGGCATTGCCATGATCCTTGAGCGTGTTTGATCAACTCTGCACCCCATCATTCAGGATGCCGCCCGCCTGAGAGTCCGGTCACTGACCTGAGACCCGTGACCGGGGCGTGGCGACGCCGCCGGGATGATGACGTGTAAAAATGTGAGTACCCTACAATGACAAATATGACAAAGCTTGATCCGATCGAAACCGCCTCCGTCGATGAGTTACAGGCCCTGCAGACCGCGCGCCTGAAGTGGACGCTGAAGCATGCCTATGACAACGTCCCGATGTACACACGCAAGTTTGATGCTGCGGGCGTTCACCCTGACGATTTCCGCGAGCTGGCGGATATCAGCAAATTTCCCTGCACCACCAAGCAGGATCTGCGCGATAACTACCCGTTCGATACCTTTGCCGTGCCGATGGAGCAGGTGGTGCGCATCCACGCCTCCTCCGGTACTACCGGTAAACCCACCGTGGTGGGTTACACCCAAAACGATATCGACAACTGGGCCAATATTGTCGCCCGCTCTCTGCGAGCGGCAGGCGGCAGCGCGAAGGACAAAATTCATGTGGCCTACGGCTATGGTCTGTTTACCGGCGGGCTGGGGGCACATTATGGCGCCGAGCGGCTGGGGGCGACGGTGATCCCGATGTCCGGCGGCCAGACCGAGAAGCAGGCGCAGCTGATCCGCGATTTCCAGCCGGACATGATCATGGTGACGCCGTCGTACTGCCTGAACCTGATCGAGGAGCTGGAGCGCCAGATGGGCGGCGATGCCAGCCGCTGCTCCCTGCGCACCGGCGTCTTCGGCGCTGAGCCGTGGACCGGGGCGATGCGCCGGGAGATTGAAAAGCGGCTCGGTATCACCGCGCTGGATATTTACGGCCTGTCGGAAGTGATGGGGCCTGGGGTGGCGATGGAGTGTATTGAAACCGCCGACGGGCCGACCATCTGGGAAGATCACTTCTTCCCGGAAATCGTCAACCCGAACGACGGGACGCCGCTGGCCGACGGCGAGCAGGGTGAGCTGCTGTTCACCATCCTGACCAAAGAGGCGCTGCCGGTGATCCGCTACCGCACGCGCGATCTGACGCGGCTGCTGCCGGGAAGCGCCCGCACCATGCGGCGTATGGATCGCATCAGCGGGCGCAGCGACGACATGCTGATTATCCGCGGCGTTAACGTCTTCCCGTCACAGCTGGAGGAGGAGATCGTCAAGTTTGAGCACCTGTCGCCGCACTACCAGCTGGAGGTGAACCGTCGCGGGCATCTTGATTCACTTTCGGTGCGGGTCGAGCTAAAAGAGAGCAGCCTGACGCTGACCCACGAGCAGCGCTGTCAGGTATGTCATCAGCTGCGCCATCGCATCAAATCGATGGTCGGGATCTCAACCGACGTGACGATCGTCAACTGCGGCACTATTCCGCGCTCTGAGGGCAAAGCCTGCCGCGTGTTTGACCTGCGCAAAGCGGCGGCAAACGGCTAGCAAAAATGCGGCTCTCTTGCCTGTGGAAGGGAGCCCGCAAGCCACCGGCGACGGCAAAAAAAGGTATGCTATGATTCATCAGGACAAAAAATGACAACAGAATGAATCAGATGACAAAACTCGATACCTTTATCCAGCAGGCGGTCAGTTCCGTTCCGGTGAGCGGGACGTCGCTTATCTCCTCCCTGTACGGCGACGCGCTCTCGCATCGCGGCGGTGAAATCTGGCTTGGCAGCCTGGCGGCGCTGCTGGAGGGGATGGGGTTTGGCGAGCGTTTTGTGCGTACCGCGCTGTTTCGCCTCAATAAAGAGGGCTGGCTGGATGTCGCCCGAATCGGGCGGCGCAGTTTTTACCGCCTGAGCGATAAAGGGCTGCGTCTGACCCGCCGGGCCGAGAATAAAATCTACCGAGCCGAGCCGCCGGCCTGGGACGGCAAGTGGCTGCTGCTGCTGTCTGAGGGGCTGGACAAAACGACGCTTGCCGATGTCAAAAAGCAGCTTATCTGGCAGGGTTTCGGTACGCTCGCTCCCAGCCTGATGGCCTCGCCGTCGCAGAATCTGGCGGACGTACAGTCGCTGTTGCATGACGCCGGTGTCGCGGAAAACGTGATCTTCTTTGAGGCCCACTCTCCGCTGGCGCTCTCCCGCGCCGCGCTGCGCGCCAGGGTAGAGGAGTGCTGGCAGCTGAGCGAACAAAACCAGATGTATGAGACCTTTATCGACTCGTTTCGCCCGCTGCTGCCGCTGCTGAAAGAGGCCACGCCGGAAACGCTGACCCCGGAGCGCTGCTTCCAGATCCAGCTGTTACTGATCCATTTTTACCGGCGCGTGGTGCTTAAAGATCCGCTGCTGCCGGAAGAGCTGCTGCCCGCGCACTGGGCAGGGCAAAGCGCGCGGCAGCTGTGTATTAACATCTACCAGCGCGT
>JAFACP010000257.1 GCA_023425455.1 Pseudomonadota bacterium
CTATATCGTTGGATATTACAGCGCACTAAGACCGCACGAATATAATGGTGGGTTACCGCCAAACGAATCAGAAAACCGATACTGGAAAAACTCTAACGCGGTGGCCAGTTTTTGTTGACCACTTCAGGCTGGGCGAAAACAATGCCGATGCGTATCTGATTAACGGCGTGGTGTTCGCCGTGCTGTTCACCCTCTGCGTCTTCATCTCCTGGAAAGTGACCTGGGAGCGTGAGCTGACGCCGGAAATGTTGGCAGAAATCGAGAAAGCGCCGCAGGCCAGAAGCACCGGTGAAAAACTGGCCGCGTTCTGTCAGCTGTTCAGGGAGTACGCCTCTACCCTGAAGGTGCGCGCGTTCCGCAAACACCTGGCTATCTACCTGTTCTCCTTTACGGCAAAGGATGTCTATAACACCGTCTTTGTCTTCTTCTGCGTCTACTGTCTGAACGTCTCTTCGTCGCTGGCAGGCACGCTGCTGTCGATGAGTATCGTTGGCCTGCCGGTCACCCTGGCGGCAGGGGTGGCAATCATCAAATACGGTCCGTCCCGTCTCTATGTGTTCGCCTACAGCGTGATGATGCTCTGCCTCGGCGGCTTCTTCCTGGTGTACCAGTTCCCGACGGATAACAAGGTGATGCTGCTGGTGATCCTCGCCGGGATCTATCAGATTGGCCGCTGCGTACTGGAATTTACCCCGTGGAACGTCTTCCCGTTTATTCCGGATATCGACGAAATGATCACCCGTCAGCGCCGCGAAGGGCTGTTTGCGGCGGTCATGACCTTCTCCCGTAAAACCACGGTCGCCATCGCCACCTTCGCGGTGGGCCTGCTTCTGCAAAGCGGCGGCTTCGTGAAAGGCAGCCAGGTTCAGCCGCAGGAGGCGATCAACACCATCGCTATGCTGCTGTTCGTCGGCACCGCCGGGCTGCTGGTTATCGCCCTGTGGCAGGCGCTGACCTTCCACCTCAACAAGCGCACCCACAAGATTTTTGTCGATGAAATCGAGCGCCTGAAGGCAGATGGCCGCAAGCAGGATGTCACGCCCGAAGCACGTCACGTGGTGGAAGATCTGACCGGTTATTCATACGACGAACTGTGGTGTCAGGCGCCAGCCGGGCGCGGCGCGGCCACAAAACCCGATTCCGTACTGAACGGCTAACCTCCGTCGGCAGCCGGTTTCCCCGCTGCCGACCTTTTTTCACACAGCGAGTAGAAGATGCAAAATACGCTTTTAACGGCTAACGCCACCGTGCCGGCCTGGGATCGCGACAAACTGGTTTCGCGCATCGTTCATCTGGGATTTGGCGCGTTTCATCGTGCACACCAGGCGATTTACAGCGATATTCTGGCGGCAGAGCACGGCAGCGACTGGGGATATACCGAGGTCAATCTGATTGGCGGCGAGCAGCAAATCGCCGATCTGAAGGCGCAGGATAATCTCTTTACCGTCGCCGAAATGTCGGCCGAGGCGTGGACCGCCCGCGGCGTCGGCGTTGTTAAACGTGCGCTGCATGCGCAGGTAGACGGCCTGGAGAGCGTGCTGGCTGCCCTCTGCGAGCCGCAGGTGGCGATAGTCTCTCTGACCATCACCGAAAAAGGCTACTGCCACTCCCCGGCCAGCGGGCAGTTGATGGCCGATCACCCGCTGATCGCCGCCGACCTGCAACATCCGCAGCAGCCGACATCGGCGCCGGGGGTGATCGTCGAAGCCCTGGCGCGCCGCAGAGCCGCCGGTCTTGCCCCCTTCTCGGTGATGTCCTGCGACAATATGCCGGAAAATGGTCACGTCACGCGCAATGTGATCTGCGCCTATGCCCGCAGGCTGGACCCCGCGCTGGCGGACTGGATTGCGCAAAACGTCACCTTCCCGTCCACGATGGTCGACCGCATCGTACCGGCAATCACGCCGGAAACGCTGGATAAAATTGAACAGTTAACCGGCGTGCGTGACCCGGCAGGCGTGGCCTGCGAGCCTTTTCGCCAGTGGGTGACCGAGGATAACTTTGTCGCGGGTCGCCCGGCATGGGAGAAAGCGGGCGCCGAGCTGGTTACTGATGTCCTGCCATTTGAGGAGATGAAACTGCGCATGCTCAACGGCAGCCACTCTTTCCTTGCTTACCTGGGCTACCTGTCAGGCTATCAGCACATCAACGACTGCATGGGTGACGAGAACTTCCGCCGCGCCGCCCGCGCCCTGATGCTCAATGAACAGGCGCCGACGCTGAGCCTCAAAGGGGTCGACCTCAACCACTACGCCGGGCAGCTTATTGCGCGCTACAGCAACACCGGGTTACGCCACCGCACCTGGCAGATAGCGATGGACGGCAGCCAGAAACTGCCGCAGCGTCTGCTGGATCCCGTTCGCTGGCATCTGGCCCACGAGAGCCGCTTCGATCTGCTGGCGCTGGGCATTGCCGGCTGGATGCGCTACGTCAGCGGCGTGGATGAGCAGGGTCAGGCCATTGAGGTCAGTGATCCGCTACTTGCCGTGCTGAACGACGCGGTCACCGGCAGTGAAGACGGCGAAGCGCGCGTCCGGGCACTGCTCGGCATCGGGGCCATTTTTGGTGATGATCTGCCGCACAATACCCGGTTTGTCGCACAGGTTTGCAGCGCTTATGCGTCGCTTCTGCAGTTTGGCGCGAAGGAGAGCGTGGCAAGAATCGTTGCTGCGCAATAAGACAACGCGATGCCGCCGCCAGGGCGGCATCTATTTCACAATCGATGAGAGCAGCTCATCAAGGGGCTGCGGCTTTCCGTAAAGGTAGCCCTGGGCGAAGATGACCTGCTTATTTTTCAGATAGAGCGCCTGCTCTTTTTCCTCGATACCTTCCGCAATCATTTTCAGCGACAGCTTATGACCAAGATCGATAATGCTGTCGATAAGCACCCCGGACACCGCATTGGCATTAATTTTGTCCACAAACGAACGGTCTATTTTCAGGATCGAGATGTGATGATTATTAAGATACGCATAGCTGGAGTGCCCGGTGCCAAAATCATCAATCGCGAGCTGAATTCCGGCCTCGCTAAGCATTTTGAACAGGGTATAGGTGCCCTCATTTTGCGGTACGATTTCACGCTCGGTCAGCTCAAGCACCAGGCTGACATTCTTCCCCTTCGTCTTTTCGAGAAAATCGATACAGTCATCGTACAGCGCCAGGTCAGCGCAATGCAGCGCCGTAATATTAAATGAGACATAAAAGCCCGGCGCAAAGCTGTGCTCAAGGCTGTTGATACAGTCCGCAACCTGGGTGAACAGGCTGCGGGTCATCGGAATAATCAACCCTGATTTTTCCGCCTGCGGAATAAAAATATCAGGGCGGATCAGCCCCTGAGACGGATGCTGCCACCTGACCAGCACCTCAATACCGGCCACGGTATTTTCCTGAAGGTTAACAATGCGTTGCCCGTAAGGGATAAACTCATTACCCTTCAGCGCGATGCGCATATCAT
>JAFACP010000326.1 GCA_023425455.1 Pseudomonadota bacterium
GTATAGCGCAAAACCACACCGTTGTCGGTGGTATTGTTGAATAAAATAAAGCGTCAAAAATGTATTGCGAATGACAGTTGCTGTCAGTCAGTTAAGCGATGCTAACGCCATTAAGACGGTGGAAAGAAATAGCACTAAAGATATCGAATATTTTATTGCTGCAAATTGCTACGCACTGCCATTTCGGATAAGGTGAAGCAACACCTTGTTATTTATCCACGGCCTCTGCTGGCATACATCTAATGACGGTGGTGAATTACCTCCCTTTTTAGGTGGGTAAATAATGATGATATATCCTGACGTTTCCTAAAATTGGTCTACGCTTTTTATCTTTTGGTTATCTGGCCAGAAGGGTAACGTCTACACGCCATACAAGGATATCGATTTATTTCTGATTGCCATCAATCAGTTATATTTCAGTGAACATGTTTTCCACACGTGATCATATAAGCCGATACAGCATAATAAAAATCAGGTGGCTTAATAAAAGTAATAAATTTGCGTTAAGGAAAGGCTTTCATCATGCACACACAGACCATTTTTGAATTAAGCCAGGAAGCCGAGCGTCTGCTTAAGCTCGCCTTGCAGAACCTTGATACCCTGAAGTCGATGCCGATTGCGATGCTCGATAGCACGACTGCGGCAATCACTGGCCAAAATAACAACGTTCTGCCTTTGCATTTCAGTGCCCGCGGTGTCGATGCTCAGCAATCGATGTTGAATAATGAATTACGCAAAATAACCCGCCTTGAAATGGTGCTGGCGATTGTCGGCACGATGAAGGCCGGGAAGTCGACCACCATTAACGCGATCGTCGGTACGGAGGTGTTACCCAACCGTAACCGGCCAATGACGGCGCTGCCGACCTTGATTCGTCACACGCCGGGTCAGAAAGAGCCGGTGCTGCATTTTACCCATGTCTCCCCGATTGATGCGCTGATCCAGCAGTTACAGCGAAAGCTGTGCGATTACGATCGCGGCATGCTGGCGCAGCGGCTGGAAATTGATAAAGACATGCTGATGCTGCTGGAGCGTATTGAAAAAGGCGAAGCGTTTGAAAGGCATCATCTGGGCGCAGAGCCGATCTTCCATTGCCTGAAAAGCCTGAATGACCTGGTCAGGCTTTCCCTGGCGCTGGGCGTTGATTTCCCTTTCTCCGAGTATGCGGCGATTGAACATATTCCGGTGATTGAAGTGGAGTTTGTCCACCTTGCCGGTCTGGATGCCCATCTGGGACAGCTGACGCTGCTCGACACGCCGGGGCCGAACGAGGCCGGTCAGCCGCATCTGCAAAAAATGCTCAATGAGCAGCTGGCGCGCGCTTCCGCCGTACTGGCGGTGATGGACTATACCCAGCTGAAATCCATTTCAGATGAAGAGGTTCGCCAGGCGATCTCCGCGGCGGGTAAATCGGTGCCGCTGTATGCGCTGGTTAATAAGTTCGACCAGAAAGACCGTAACAGCGACGATGAAGAGCAGGTGCGGGCGATGATCTCGGGCACCTTAATGAAAGGCAATATCTCCCCGGGACAGATTTATCCGGTCTCGTCGATGTGGGCGTATCTGGCGAACCGCGCGCGCTATGAAATGAGCGCTAACGGGCGGCTTCCCGACCACCAGGCGCAGCGCTGGGTACAGGATTTTGCCGAAGCGGCGCTGGGACGCCGCTGGCGCACGGCCGATCTGGACGATATCGACCATATTCGCCATGCGGCGGATCTGCTGTGGGAAGATTCGCTGTTTGAACAACCCATTCGTAAGCTGATTTACGCGGCGTATGCCAATGCGTCGCTGTTTGCCCTGCGTTCAGCCTCGCATAAGCTTTTGAATTACGCCCAAAATGCCCGGGAGTACCTCGATTTCCGCTATCAGGGGCTGACCGTCGCCTTTGACGAGCTGGCGCTCAACATCGCCCGTCTGGAAGAGGATATGGCGATGCTGCAGACCCGGCAACACGCCGCCAGCGAAGAGGTGGCGCATGAAGTTGAGCAGGCCCTGAGTGCGACCGATGACTTTATGGCGCGCCAGAAAAGTCAGTTGCAGCAGGAGATTGCGCATATTTTCAGCCGCAATGCGATTCTGGATCTGGCCGGTATCGACCCGCAGCGCGCGCGTTCTGACGAGGATGGTGGCGCGAATCAGCTGGTGCTGGACGAAGAGGGGCAGGCGCAGATTGTGCTGAGTAAGATCCGCTCCTCGTGTGAGATGATCATGCTCGATGCGCAGCATAAAATCGGCCGCGAGCTGGCGATCCGCTTCGATCAGCTGGAGTCGACGCTGGCGCGTTCGCTAAACGAAGCCATGCGTCCGATTGAAACGCGTATTAAAGAACACCTGACGCACGCCGGGTTCCGCGCACGCATCAGCTTCCCGGCGTTTCAGGCCAATCAGCTCAACTTCAACACCCGCTCGCTGTTTAACGACGCCATCGCGATGGACAGCCGCCCGGCGAGTCAAATGTCGGGTGTGGGCAGCGTGCGGGATACGATCTCCCGCTGGCTGAATAACCCCGGCTGGGGCTGGGAAGATTATGTGGTGACGCGTACGCGATATGTTATCGACGTGACACAGCTTCATGACAAATTTAAACAACATATTGATCAGTTTTGTGAACAAATTCGTAAAGCTTTAGCGGCGCAGGTCGATGTCTCTGTTACGGCGGGCATGGCAACGTTTTTTGCAGAATTCTCGTTATGCCTTGCCGGGTTACAGGAAAGCTTGCGTGATAGCCTCGCCGTTCGTCAGCAAAATGAGCACTCGACCCGGGCGCTCAGCCAGCTGTTAAAGCAAAGTATTACGACGGCGACGTGGATTCAGGAAGATACCCGACTGTTACGCGATGATATTCAAACCCTATTCGCGGCAGAGCAACCATGACAACACAGCTACTGGACGGTCCCGGGCGGACGCTGGAGTGTATTCATCCTAAATTTATGGTCGATCTGGTTCAGGGGATAGACGCCGCGCGTCATGTCCACCTGGGACCGCAACAGCTGCAGTTTCGTGAGCGTTTGACGCAGGAGATCATGACGCACACCCGGCTGCGGCCCTGGGCGATGGCGGGAATGTTCAACGAAAATGCAGCGTTACGCCTGGGGCTGGCGGAAAAACTGGCCGGTATGCTTGATCCCGGCCACCTGGCGCTGAGCCGGATGTCCGACAGGCTAACCACCCTGCGCCAGCAGACCAGCCAGCGCAGCGCTCAACCGCCGGGGCTGATGCAGCAGTATGAGACGCTCTTTGCACATTTCAGTCAACGGGCGGCGTTCAAAGAAAAGGCGCTCTCCCGGCGCGGTCTGACGGTGCAGGCGGGTGAACACAGCGAGCAGATATTTACCCGCTGGCGAGCCGGGCACTATGATGGCTGGTCGCTGGCGGGACGCTGTTATATCGCGCTGGAAGAGCTGCGCTGGGGCGCGTTTGGCGATGCCTGTCGTCTTGCGAACCCGGACGTATCGTCGATGCTTAAAGATAACCTGCGCAGCATGGCGGCTAACTACCTGGCGCAGGGGATCAATGCCTCTCCCACGACCCGACATTTCTATCATCAATGGCTGACGACGCCAGCCGCGCCCGGGTTAATGGATCACAAAGATATGCTGGGGTGGATTGGTGACTGGTGCCAGGCGGAAAAGCACCCGGTGAGCTGGTCGGTAACGCAAAACTGGCAGACGGTCGCGCTGGGGATGCCACGGCTCTGTTCGGCGAAGCGGCTGGTCGATGCGATGGTGGAAGAGATTTTCGGCGAGTGAGTACCAGCCTTCGCCCGGCCTCCCCGGCAGAGGGAGGCATCAGGCGAGGGGATGGATTAGTGATGCATTTCTGCGGTTTTCGGCGCTGTCGCCTGCGCCGGAACATGACCGAAGCGTTTGGCATACAGGGCGGTGATGATCGGCACCAGAATCGCGGTCACAATCACGCTGGCGGCAACCAGCGCGGTAGCCGAAGCGGCGACCGGTTCGAAGGCCGGGTTGATCTGGGCGATAATCACCGGGTTCGCCACCGCCGCGCCTGCGGCTGATGAGGCGGCAATCCCCGCAGTCCCGTTACCACCTCCGATGACCCTGTCGGCGATAATCAGCGGGATGCCGGTGATGATGATCACCGCGACGCCGAGAACAATCCCCAGCAGCCCGGTATCAAGAATGACATTCAGGTTGATGGTGTTACCCAGCGCGAAGCCGAAGAAGGGGATCAGCACCGGGGTGGCTTTGCTGAAGAAATCGCGCAGATCGTGATCCAGGTTGCCGAGCGCGAAACCGATCAGGAACGGCAGGATCGCCCCCACAAAATGATGCGGTTCGAAGGTTGCCAGACCCGCAGAGCCGAGGATCAGCATCGTCATCAGCGGACCGGACTCCAGAGACATCAGCACGAACGCGCCAGACTCTTCTTTCGTTCCGTACTGGTTCATCAGGCTGGCATACAGGCCGCCGTTGGTCATATCCATCGCCGAGACGATCGCCAGAACGGATAATCCGGCGAAGAAGCCGGTCTGAATACCGTTTTCAGGAATAAACAGCGCGCAGACCATTGCCACAACCCAGGCAACGGCAATTTTGGTTATAACCAGTGTGCCGGATTTACGTAATACCGTCCCCGTCGCACGTAAATTGATTGACGCGCCAATACAAAAGAACCACACCGCCAGAATGGGGACCGTTCCGCTAATCATCCCTTTTGTGAAACCGCCAAAATAGGCACCGGTATTGGGTG
>JAFACP010000343.1 GCA_023425455.1 Pseudomonadota bacterium
GCATGTCGCGCATGCGCTGCGGGGCGTGGATCTCGTTTAACTCCATCGTCAGCAGCCGTTTTGCGAACAGCATCTGCTGGGTATCGAACAGTTTATCGAGCTTATGCGTGGTCTGCTGCCAGGCGACCACGCTTGCGGCAAACCACGCCGTGAGCGACAGCAGCAGGAAGAGCAGCGTCAGGCGCAGTTTCAGGCTCAGGCGCGAGAGCAGTTTCATGCGTCCCCCAGGGTATAGCCGATACCGTGGACGGTACGAATAAACCCGGTGCCGAGCTTGCGGCGCAGGTGATGAACGTGGACTTCCACGGCGTTGCTGGAGACGTCGTCATCCCAGCTGTAGAGCTTTTCTTCAATCAGTTTGCGCGGCAGCACGCGGCCCGCGTTGCGCATCAGCAGCTCCAGCAAGGCGAACTCTTTCGGCTTAAGCGCCAGCGGTTTGCCTTCGCAGGTGGCGATCAGGCTGACCGGATCAACGGTGACATTGCCGTGGCGCAGTTCGCTGCTGGCCTGACCATGGCTGCGGCGCACCAGCGCCTCGAGCCGCGCCGCCACTTCAATCAGGGCGAAAGGTTTACAGAGATAGTCATCCGCACCGAGGCGCAAGCCTTCGACCCGCTGGCTGAGGGCGTCCCGTGCGGTGAGGATCAGCACCGGCTCACTGCGGCGGGCCTCGCGCCAGGCGCGCAGGATCGCCAGACCGTCAATCTCCGGCAGCGTCAGGTCAAGCACCACCGCATCATAGGGGGCGCAGTCGAGCGCGGCCTGTCCGGTCTTTCCGTCGGTAAACCAGTCGACGGTAAAGCCCATTTTGCTCAAGCCCGCTTTGATACCATCACCAATCAGCGCGTCGTCTTCAACCAGTAAAATACGCATGCTCCCTCCTTGATGACGCCAGTAAACCCTCTGTAAGCGTCTGCTGTACAGCAATAATAAATAAATTTTCCTCTTAAGAAGTTGTTAAGAATTACCCTGTTAAATGGACGACGAAACCACATTAAAGGGAGAGTTAATATGAAAAAATTCGCTGCTGTTGCTGCCATCATGATGATGACCACTGCCCCAGTCTTTGCCGCGCAGGGCGGATTCTCCGGCCCGTCGGTCAGCGAAAGCCAGCCGCAAACCCGGCAGGGCGGTTTTGTCGATAACGACGCGAATCTGACCACCGCGCAGAAGGTGAAAGAGATGAAAGACGACAGCTGGGTGAAGCTGCGTGGCAACATCACCGAACGCCTGTCCGACGACCGCTACACCTTCCGTGATGAGAGCGGTACGGTGGTGGTCGAGATCGACCACAAACGCTGGAACGGCGTGACCGTCACCCCGCAGGATAAAGTGGAGCTGCAGGGTAAGGTCGACAAAGAGTGGAACGAGTTTGAGATAGAGGTGAAGCAGGTTATCCGGCTGAACAAATAACCTATCCGGGGCCGCTTATCCGGCCCTTTTTCTTTGTGACTCAACACGCCAGATAGGGTAGTATCTGCGGCAATATTGCCTGAAACCCGCAGGTTTCTGAGTTGAGGAATCACAATTAATGAGCGATATGGCAGAGCGCCTCGCGCTACATGAATTCACGGAAAATGCCTACCTGAACTACTCCATGTACGTGATCATGGACAGGGCATTGCCGTTTATCGGTGATGGCCTGAAACCCGTTCAGCGCCGCATCGTCTATGCGATGTCCGAGCTGGGGCTGAGCGCCAGCGCCAAGTTCAAGAAATCCGCCCGTACCGTCGGTGACGTGCTGGGTAAATACCACCCGCACGGCGACAGCGCCTGTTACGAAGCGATGGTGCTGATGGCGCAGCCGTTTTCGTACCGTTACCCGCTGGTTGACGGCCAGGGGAACTGGGGGGCGCCGGACGATCCGAAATCCTTCGCGGCGATGCGTTACACCGAATCCCGTCTGTCGCGATATGCCGATGTGCTGCTGGGTGAACTGGGGCAGGGAACCGTTGACTGGGTTCCTAACTTCGATGGCACGATGCAGGAGCCCAAAATGCTGCCTGCGCGTCTGCCGAATATCCTGCTGAACGGCACCACCGGTATCGCCGTGGGGATGGCGACGGATATCCCGCCGCACAACCTGCGTGAAGTGGCTAAAGCCGCCATTACCCTGATTGAGCAGCCGAAAACCTCGCTGGATCAGCTGCTGGACATTGTGCAGGGGCCGGACTACCCGACCGAGGCGGAAATCATTACCTCACGGGCGGAAATCCGCAAAATCTACCAGAACGGCCGTGGCTCCGTGCGTATGCGCGCGGTGTGGAGCAAAGAGGATGGCGCGGTGGTGATCTCCGCGCTGCCGCATCAGGTTTCCGGCGCCAAAGTGCTGGAGCAGATAGCCTCCCAGATGCGCAATAAAAAGCTGCCGATGGTGGACGACCTGCGCGACGAGTCTGACCACGAGAACCCGACCCGTCTGGTGATTGTGCCGCGCTCCAGCCGCGTGGACATGGAGCAGGTGATGAACCACCTGTTCGCCACCACCGATCTGGAAAAAAGCTACCGTATTAACCTCAACATGATCGGCCTTGACGGACGCCCGGCGGTGAAAAACCTGCTGGAGATCCTCACCGAATGGCTGGCCTTCCGTCGCGATACGGTGCGTCGTCGTCTGAACCACCGTCTGGAGAAAGTGCTGAAACGTCTGCACATTCTCGAAGGTTTGCTGGTGGCGTTCCTCAATATCGACGAAGTGATTGAGATCATTCGCACCGAAGATGAACCGAAGCCTGCGCTGATGTCGCGCTTCGGCATCAGCGAAACGCAGGCGGAAGCGATCCTCGAGCTGAAACTGCGCCATCTCGCCAAACTGGAAGAGATGAAGATCCGCGGCGAGCAGAACGAGCTGGAAAAAGAGCGCGACCAGCTGCAGGCGATCCTCGCCTCCGATCGCAAAATGAATACTCTGCTGAAGAAAGAGCTGCAGGCCGACGCCGATACCTTCGGCGACGATCGTCGCTCCCCGCTGCACGAGCGCGAAGAAGCGAAGGCGATGAACGAGCACGATATGCTGCCGTCCGAGCCTGTCACCATTGTGCTGTCGCAGAGCGGCTGGGTACGAAGCGCCAAAGGGCATGATATCGATGCCCCGGGGCTGAGCTACAAAGCGGGCGACAGCTTCAGGGCGGCGGTGAAGGGCAAGAGCAACCAGCCGGTGGCGTTTATCGACTCCACCGGCCGCAGCTACGCCATCGATCCGATCACCCTGCCGTCCGCGCGCGGGCAGGGCGAGCCGCTGACCGGCAAGCTGACCCTGCCGCCGGGCGCCAGCGTTGACCATATGCTGATGGAAGCCGACGAGCAGAAGCTGCTGATGGCGTCAGATGCCGGGTATGGTTTTATCTGTACCTTTAACGATCTTGTGGCGCGTAACCGTGCCGGTAAGGCGCTGATTACGCTGCCGGATAACGCGCACGTGATGCCGCCGCTGGTGATCGAGAACGACAGCGATATGCTGCTGGCGATCACCTCTGCCGGGCGTATGCTGATGTTCCCGGTGAGCGATCTGCCGGAACTGTCGAAAGGGAAGGGCAACAAAATCATTAACATCCCGTCGGCAGAAGCGGCAAAAGGCGAAGATGGCCTGGCGCATCTCTTTATCCTGCCGCCGCAGAGCACGCTCACCATCCACGTGGGCAAACGTAAAATCAAACTTCGTCCGGAAGAGTTGCAGAAAGTGGTGGGCGAACGCGGCCGCCGCGGTTCGCTGATGCGTGGCCTGCAGCGTATCGATCGCGTGGAGATCGACTCTCCTGTGCGTCACCGCGCGG
>JAFACP010000352.1 GCA_023425455.1 Pseudomonadota bacterium
GCGTTCGGGATGCGGTTTGTTGCCAGTGGCCAAGTAAACGAACCAGCGACTGGCTGCCAAAGCGACGGGTTGTCATATGCAGTCCACTATTTGAAAACTGGACATTAATAATAGGTCCATTTTCACAGAAGATGAAAGCCTGGTTCACTGGAGAAGCGAAAAATGGTACGTCGTCTGGTTCAGCTTTATGTCGGTTTAGCGCTGTATGGCCTGTCCACCGCCATGTTTATCCGTTCCGATTTGGGCGTTGACCCGTGGGACGTTTTTCACCTGGGCGTGGCATTTCAGCTGGGAGTCAGCATTGGCACGGTGATTATTGTGACCGGTGCGGCAGTCCTGTTGCTGTGGATCCCGCTGCGTCAAATGCCAGGGCTCGGCACGCTCAGTAACGTCATTTGTATTGGCCTGGCGGCAGATGCCGCGATGGCGGTGATCCCGGAGCTGACATCATTGCCTGTGCGCATCGCGCTGCTGGTTTTCGGCATCATTATCAACGCGATGGCCACCGGGATGTATATCGGTGCAGGCTTTGGCGCGGGGCCGCGAGACGGTCTGATGACCGGGATCCACGCCCGGCTCGGGTGGTCTATCCGCCGGGTGCGCACCGGGATTGAGGTGTTCGTCCTGCTGACCGGGTGTCTGCTGGGAGGCACGTTTGGCGTTGGAACCGTACTTTATGCCCTGTCCATTGGCCCGCTGATTCAGCTCTTCCTGCCGTGGTTTCGCCAGGGCGCGCGCGCGCAAAAGCTGCCTCAGCCTGAACAGATTGTTTAATTCTGCGAAGCGCTCACAGGCATTTGCGTTGAGGCTGTGTCAGAATACTGGCCTCTCTTTTTGTGACGCCTGAACGCATGAAAGCTATCACACTTTATGACGTCGCCCTCCTTGCGGGGGTTTCATATCAGACCGTGTCCCGCGTCATCAACGACGCGCAGCATGTCTCTGCCCGGACGCGGGAAAAAGTTCAGCAGGCCATGGCCGAGCTGAACTATGTGCCAAACCGGGGCGCGCAGCAGCTGGCGGGAAAACGCAGTCGCGCGCTGGGGCTTATCACCACTGACCTGTCGCTGCATGCCCCGTCGCAAATTGTCTCTGCGGTGAAGTCCCGGGCGGCTGCGCGCGGCGCCAGCGTGTTGATATCGATGGTGGAAAATCCCCGCCAGTGCCAGGCTGCGCTGCAGGAGCTGCTGGCGCAGCGTGTCGACGCGCTGCTGGTGAACGTGCCGCTGGAGGATACAGAGGCGGAACAGCTCCGGGAGATGGCATCGCCGGTGGCGGTGCTGTTCCTGGATGTTACGCCTGCGGCACGGGTGAACAGCCTGGTCTTTGATGCTGCACAAGGTGCGACGCTTGGCGCTGAGCACCTGCTCGCGCTGGGTCATCAGCGTATTGCCTTATTGAGTGGCCCCACCTCTTCGGTCTCTGCCCGGGCACGCCTGACGGGGTGGCAGTCGGCCCTGGCGCGGGCGGGGCTGCAACCCGTTGCCGAGGTCGCGGGGGACTGGAGCGCCGCATCCGGCTATGAAAAAGGCCAGCATATTTTGTCAGCTGCGGAGCTGCCTGATGCGATCCTGGTGGCCAACGATCAGATGGCGCTCGGCGTCATGCGGGCGTGCGCCGAGAAGGGGATTGCCGTTCCGGGGCAGATTTCAGTCGTTGGTTTTGACGACACGGCAGACAGCGCCTGGTTCTCTCCGCCGCTGACGACGATACGCCAGGCCTTTCGTGAGGCGGGTGAGCGTAGCGTGGAATGGCTGCTGGCTCCCGCCAGGGGCGATGAGTGCCGGCAGATGCAACTGCCTGTTACGCTGATCACAAGACACTCAAGCGCGCGCCGGACAGCGCAGCAGGCCGATTGCGCAGATCTGGCGACCCAGCTCAAAAGTCTGGCGCTACTGGCCGAACAACTCGCGCGGGGGTAAGACTTTTGTGATCTGACTCGCTTGCTGGCGACCAGGAGCTTTACGTCGGGGGGGTATCCGGGCATGTTGACCTAAATTGTGAGCGCTTCGCAAAGGGGTTAAAATGTCCACTACATCATCGCTGACTCTCAGCGCACTTCTGGCTCGTCGGGACTGGGAAAATCCAGGGGTAACCCAGTGGCAGCGTCTGGCAGCGCATGCGCCATTTCATAGCTGGCGCGAGGAAAAACAGGCCAGGGATGAGATGCCCTCCTCCAGCAGGCGCTCCCTTAACGGGACGTGGCGTTTTAATTATTTCGCCGCGCCAGAGCAGGTCCCGCCCGCATGGATCGTTGAGGATTGTGCTGATGCCGTCGCCATGCCGGTGCCATCAAACTGGCAGATGCAGGGGTTTGATACGCCGATTTATACCAATGTGACCTATCCTGTCCCGGTAAACCCGCCGTTCGTTCCGCAGGAAAATCCTACCGGTTGTTACTCGCTCACATTCGAGGTGGATCCGGCCTGGCTGCGGCACGGGCAAACCCGGATTGTGTTTGATGGCGTCAATGCCGCATTCTATGTGTGGTGCAACGGCACCTGGATAGGCTACTCCCAGGACAGCCGTCTGCCCGCCGAATTTGATCTCACGGACGCGCTCCGGCCAGGGCAGAACCGGCTGGCGGTGATGGTGCTTCGCTGGTGTGACGGGAGTTATCTCGAAGATCAGGATATGTGGCGCATGAGCGGTATTTTCCGCGATGTGACGCTGCTGCATAAGCCTGAAACGCAGATTGCCGACTATCACGTTGTCACCGGGCTGAATGCAGAATGTGACCGGGCCACGCTACAGGTGGATGTGGCGCTGGCCGGTTCCGCTTATGCCTGCTGCGAGGTGCTGTTCACCCTCTGGCAGGACGGTAACGCGTGCGCCAGCGCCCGTCAGCGCGCAGGTTCGCCGGTTGTTGATGAACGCGGTGGCTGGGCTGAACGCTTATCGGTGTCGATGCCGATCGCTTCTCCTGCGCTGTGGAGCGCGGAAACCCCCTCCCTGTACCGGCTGACCATCACCCTGCTGGATGCACAGTCACGCATTCTGGAGTGTGAGGCGTGCGACGTCGGGTTTCGTCGGGTTGAGATAAGCGACGGGCTGCTGAAACTGAACGGCCAGCCTCTGCTGATCCGCGGGGTTAATCGTCATGAGCACCATCCGGAAAACGGACAGGTGATGGACGAAGCGACGATGCGCCGCGACATCGAACTGATGAAACAGCACAACTTTAATGCGGTGCGCTGTTCGCACTACCCTAACCACCCGCTGTGGTAC
>JAFACP010000355.1 GCA_023425455.1 Pseudomonadota bacterium
GGCGTTGGGCGAGCGTGATGCCAGCGCGGAAGTAAGCCGTACGCCGGGAACCACCAGGCCTGATATTGCGCCTCCGCATGGTAAATCAGGTTGGCCGGTGCCAGAACGTGGCTTATCCACTGGCGGACCTGGTGATTTGCGCCGCGGTGGGTGCGGCTGTCAAACAGCAGGTAGTAACACCCCTCCTCGAGGCGGCTCTCTACCGCCTTTTCCCCGCTGGTGGGGCCTTCCAGCGTGAGCCCTGCGCTAAGCTCTTCATTAATATCCGGCAGTACCCAGACGTTAACCTCGTCAATCAGCGCCCGGTAGCCAAAGTAGTCGTCAAAGGCACGGATCTTGAGCTGATTATTGTTGTTGCGCGAAACCGAGTAGGGGCCAGTGCCAATCGGCTGGCTGGCAAAATTACTCAGCGCAGGCCATTCGGCGGGCAAAATCATCGACGGTACATACCCTAAAAGCCAGGGCAGCCATTTATCCGGCTGCGTGAGTTCGATATCCAGCGTCCAGGGTGTCGGAGAGTGAATGCGTGAGATGTGTGAATAGAGCGGCAGCTGGCGGGCGCGGGTCAGCGAGGCAATCACATCGCCCATTTCCAGTTCGCGACCGTGATGGAAATGGATGCCGGGACGCAAAAAGAAGCGCCAGTGCAGCGAAGAGATCTGTTGCCAGTGGTGGGCGACATCGGCTTCCAGTTCCCCATTTTCCTCATTTATGCGCGTTAACCCGCTAAAGATCTGGCGGGCCATATGCGTTTCAGAGCGACGTAACGCGGTACCGGGTAACAGGTTTTTCATCGGGCGGTAGTAAAGCACCCGCAGAATATGGCGGCCCTGGCGAAAGCTTCGTCCAAGGTGGGAAACCAGCATCTGGCGGACCGCCGCCTTGTCACCGACCAGCTGTACCAGCTGGTCGATTCTGTCCTGCTCCAGCAGGTCTTCCGCCCGCTGCTGTTGTAACGCCAGCCCGGTGTAGAGGAATGTCAGACGCGAACGTTTACCGCGTCCCGCTTCCGCCTCCCAGTTAAGCCAGCCCTGCTGCTGCATGGTATTAAGCAACGTGCGCATATGGCGACGGGAGCAGCTTAGCAGCTCCGCCAGTTCATTAAGCGTGGTCTCCTGAGAGCGTCCCTCACAGCATTGCCAGAGGCGAATGAATTGTTGTTGCAGACGTCCTGAAGGCATAAAAGAGGAACTCCTGACAAAAAACCAGCAATTTATTAATCCCTATATTAAGCCAATAATACGTTTCGTTGAAGTGAGGAGGTCAATGATGAAGAGGTCAACCACTCGTCAGTTTTATCAGCACTATTTTTCAGCGACAAAAGGTATGTCCTGGCTGGCCCGCCAGTGCGCTGAGCAGCGGCTGAAAATTCTGGAAGAGTTGATGCAGTGGGAAGTTACAGAGCCGACCTCGGATAGCTAACTCACCTCGATCATGTGTGACTGAGTATTGGTGCGAATCACCCGCCAGCAAAATATTTTTGCTGGCTTTTTTCGTTTATTCTTTCATCCCATTCCGGTTGGTCTTCATAAGGATTTGCGCATGTTCTGGTTGATGTCAATGGGGCGACGCCTCAACGGCGTGTATGCCGCTTTTATGCTGGTGGCCTTTATGATGGGCGTGGCAGGCGCACTCCAGGCGCCGACGCTCAGTCTGTTTCTCAGCCGTGAAGTGGGCGCGCAGCCGTTCCAGGTGGGGCTGTTTTATACCGTCAACGCCATCGCCGGGATCCTGGTCAGCCTGTGGCTGGCGAAACGCTCGGACAGCCAGGGCGATCGCCGTTTGTTGATCATGTTTTGCTGTGCCATGGCGGTTGGCAACGCCTTGCTGTTTGCCTTTAATCGTCACTACCTGACGCTCATCACCTGCGGCGTGCTGTTGGCGTCGCTGGCCAATACGGCCATGCCTCAGCTTTTCGCGCTGGCCCGCGAGTACGCCGATAATTCGGCGCGGGAAGTGGTGATGTTCAGTTCGGTGATGCGGGCGCAGCTCTCTCTGGCGTGGGTTATCGGTCCACCGCTGGCCTTTATGCTGGCGCTAAACTACGGCTTCACGGCTATGTTTTCTATCGCCGCCGCTATTTTCGCGATAAGCCTTGCGCTGATCGCCTGCGTGTTGCCTTCGGTCGCGCGCGTTGAGCAGGCAAGCGATAAGTCAGCCGTTCAGGTAAGCGGCTGGCGGGATAAAAACGTTCGCATGCTGTTCATTGCCTCCACCCTGATGTGGACCTGCAACACCATGTACATCATCGATATGCCGCTGTGGATCAGTAGTACGCTGGGGCTGCCGGATAAACTGGCGGGGATCCTGATGGGGACGGCGGCCGGGCTTGAGATCCCGGCGATGATCCTGGCCGGGTATTACGTGAAACGCTGCGGGAAACGGCGGATGATGATACTGGCCGTAGCGGCCGGCGTGCTGTTTTATCTGGGGCTGATGGGGTTCCATTCCCGCGAGGCGTTACTGGCGCTGCAGCTCTTCAATGCCGTATTCATTGGTATCGTTGCCGGGATTGGTATGCTCTGGTTTCAGGACTTAATGCCCGGGCGCGCAGGGTCCGCTACCACCCTGTTTACAAACAGTATCTCTACCGGCGTGATTCTGGCGGGCATTCTCCAGGGCGCGCTGGCGCAACAATACGGTCATGCTGCGGTGTACTGGGTGATTGCGGCACTGTCTATGGTGACGTTGTTGCTGACCTGGCGGGTAAAAGATGTGTAATTCTGGAAGGCGGATTGACGAAATAAAATGACTTTCAGACACGTCCTGAGAAGGCATATAGCGTGCGGGGCGGGTGCCTGAGGCTGTTTGCC
>JAFACP010000404.1 GCA_023425455.1 Pseudomonadota bacterium
GTGTAGCCATCAGCCAGACCGGCGATAAAGGTCCCCTGCGTGAAGAACGGCGTATCCTGTTCGCTGTTGCCGCTGCGATAATCCCCCGCCACCAGATCGTATTTCCAGCGGCCTTCACGCTGCAGCAACGGCACCGTGGAGTACGGCACGGTATAGCGCTGCTGGCTGCCGTCTTTCTCCTCCACCGTAACCTCAAGGTCGCCGCTTGACGAGGTCGGGTTGAGGTCGGTAATGGCAAATGCCCCCGGCTGGACGTAGCTTTGGTAAATCACGTAGCCATTCTGGCGAATAACAATTTTGGCCGGCGTACGGGCGATACCGCGCACGGTCGGCGCGAAGCCCTGCAGGCTGTCGGGGTACATGCTGTCGGAAGAGTACAGCCGCCCGCCGCGAAACCCGATGCTGTCGAACACATCATTGCCGGTATTGCTGTCACCAAGCACCAGCTCGCTTTTGAGCGGGATCACGGTGCGCTGCGCCCAGGTGCCGATATTCTGCCAGCGGCTGTGGCGTGTGCCGTTGCTCTGCGAGTAGCGCCATGCGCCGTTATTGCGCAGCCGCCAGGGGCCATAGTTGAGGCCGCTCTGCAGATTCAGGTAATAGCTGTCGTCGTCGCTGCCCCGATTACCGCTAAAGCTGTAGTTCAGTAGCGCGGCCGGGATCCCCTCATCCCACTGGTCCGGCGGGATATATCCCCGGGCGCTGTTCTGCATCGCCACCTGGGGCAGGCTGACGTTAAGGCGTAGCGCGGCGAAATTAAACACCACTTCACTGCCGGGGATCGCTGTCTGCAGCGCAATGCAGCTGTCGCCCCCGGCCCGGGTCAGCCCGGGGAAGGCGGGAATGTTGACGCCAAAGCGATCCAGCATGGCGCGGGTAATGCAGGGCGAGAGCTCGCCTGCCGCAGGCGGCGTACTTTCGCTTGCCTGCTCAAAGCGGACATCCTGAGTGCCAATAAATTCGTCATTACGCCAGATATCCACGCGATAGACGCCCGCAGCCTGCTGGTATCCCTGTTCAAAACGAGAGAGATCCGCGACGTTGGTGGCATCATCAGACAAAAACGCCGGGTTAAAGTAGCTTTCGCTCCAGCCAACCAGCGGCCAGAGCATGGCCGTCAGTGCGAGAGCAACCGGACGGCGGCGCCATTGCGAGTTGTTCATCGTCCGGACGCTGCTCACAGGTTCACACTTCGCGCCGGGGTGATGGCGCCGTAATCATTCACGCTCTGCCAGGAGAGCGTACCGCCCGTCGCCGCCGGCAGGATCTGCTGCGCCGAATTTTTCGGGGCCACCATCAGGTTGCTCAGCGTCTGGCCGCCGAGCTTCAGGTTGACCAGCGTGACGTAATACGGCGAGGCGTTGCTCACCTTAAGATGGTTACCGACACGCTCGAAACGCAGATGGGCAAGCGCCTCTTCCGGCGGCATCGCCAGGTTTTGCGGCCGCACGAACAGCTTGATGCGCGACAAAATCGCCAGCTGCAGAACATTATTGCCCGCCATATGGCTTTTACTGACCGACGGAATCGCCTTCACGTTCATAAAAAAGAGCGATTCGCGATCGACGGGCAGCGGCGGACCGGCATAAATAATGCGCAGCGTATTTTCGCTGTCCGGCTCGCTGACAAATAACGGCGGGGTCACCGCAAAGGTTTTTTCTTTCTGCCCGCTGGCGTTCTCTATCCACGCGTTAATTAAATAGCGCTCTTGTTTGTTACTGTTGGTGATCGCCAGTGAGGTCTGTTTGGCATCGGCCGGATAAATGACCCGGGTAGCGCCCAGCGCAATACCACCCGAGGCGCTGGCGGAGGCTGAAAAAAGCAGCCAAATAAGTGAGAAAATCAGTCCTGGTTTAATTAAGGAGTTCATCACAACAGTACCTTTTCTATTTTATTCGCAGGTGTGGAAGGCGTTATGGATAAATCAACGTAAACCAGACATCCGACTGTATATTGCCTGGCACGAGGTGTTCAGAAATAACCCGATAGCGGGCACTAAAGTGAAACGTCAGCGCGTCGGTTTGCATCGGTAAGCGGCTGGCAGCCGGCGTATTAGGGATCACCTGACGCTGCTGCTGGTCGAAAAGCGCCAGCCCAACGCCGCTGCTTACCGGCGCGTCGCCTGGGCGAGAGGTCGCCAGAAACACCTGAGGATCTTCCGCCGGCGTCGCCCCCTGGAACTGGATCCCGACGACCTGCGAGACATCCACGCTGCAATCCACCAGCCGCACGGTGAAGGGCACGTTAACCGTGGAAAAACTGCCGACTCCGGAGAAGGAGTTGGTGCGGTATTGCCCCATGTCGATACGCATATTCTGGCTGTCAGGCGCCACGGCACAGCCCCCGTTGACAAGCTCGCCGCGCAGGTGAACTTTCCCGCCGTCGACGACCACGGTATGGGCATGAGCCGGGAGGGCGTGAGCAAGAGCGAACAGTAGCGCTATCCCAGTTCTGGTCATCCTTCGTTCCCGGTATTCAGGTTTAAGCGGCCTCGTCCGTGAGGCCATAACATCCCTGTGTTAACGAATTATTCGTATTTCATAACGAAGGTTGCATCCGCGTTCGCCTGGCCCGGCTCGGTGGTCGCCGCCGTGGATTTGTAGCGCGCGGTGAAGCTCAGGGTGTTGGTGCCTTCAATCAGGCTCTGAGCGGCTGAGAAGGTCGCGCCATCCGGCGTCAGGGTGCTGGATTTGTTGTCAAGGATCTCGATACCCACGCCTTTCGCGGTGTTATCGTTGCTGCCGGAGGTGACGGCCAGCAGCGTTTTATCGGTCGGGTCGATCTGACCGGTAAAGGCCACGGCCGCGGTTTTGGCAACCAGCGGATCACAGTCATTCAGCACGATATTGAAGGGAATATTCGAGGTGGTGTCGCCCACTTTGGTAAATTTCGCGGTGCGGTACTGACCAAGGTTAACCGTTTGTTCTGAAGATTCCGTATTCACGGAGCAGGCGGCATTCACTAATTCACCTTTAAAATGCACGGTTCCGCCATTTACAGAAACCGGCGTTGCAGGATCTTCGGCGTGAGCAGCGCCGGCAACCAGTGCCAGAGTGGCGATAACAGTCGTCGCAATATTACTGAGTTTCATGTCTATTCCTTTAAATGTAAAATACCCTTCCCGAGCACAACCGGGAATAAGAAATACGTTCAATTGAGTAATTGAATGCTTATTTCAGAGACTACAAAGTAGCGCATGAATAAATATTTAAATATGTCCGGATACTGTCATTTCACCAGGCGATATCCTATTCCCACCTAAGAATTAAGCCATACTGCAGATGGGGTTTTTACCGGCGGCGACGGCCCGGTTGTGGAAATCTCGCAAAGGGAGACTGACAGCGGCGCTCGCTTCTGACAAAATACGGGCACTCCCCCTTTCAAACGTTACAGACGGAATCTTCTCTCTGATGGCAGCAAAGATTATTGACGGTAAAACGATTGCGCAGCAGGTGCGCTCTGAGGTTGCGGAAAAAGTGAAAGCGCGTAAAGCGGCTGGATTTCGCGCCCCCGGGCTGGCCGTTGTGCTGGTTGGCAGCAACCCGGCCTCGCAAATTTATGTCGGCAGCAAGCGCAAGGCATGTGAAGAGGTGGGCTTTGTCTCCCGCTCCTACGATCTGCCGGAAACCACCAGCGAAGCTGAGCTGCTGGAGCTGATTGACACCCTGAATGCCGACAACGCGATCGACGGTATTCTGGTGCAGCTGCCGCTGCCTGCCGGGATCGACAACGTGAAGGTGCTTGAGCGCATCGCCCCGGACAAAGACGTGGACGGTTTCCATCCGTATAACGTCGGTCGTCTGTGCCAGCGCGCCCCGCGCCTGCGCCCGTGCACCCCGCGCGGTATCGTGACGCTGCTGGAGCGCTATAACATCGATACCTACGGCCTGAACGCCGTGGTGATTGGCGCATCCAATATCGTCGGCCGCCCGATGAGCATGGAGCTGCTGCTGGCTGGCTGCACCACCACCGTGACTCACCGTTTCACCAAAAACCTGCGTCATCACGTGGAAAACGCCGACCTGCTGATCGTTGCCGTCGGCAAACCGGGCTTTATTCCCGGCGAATGGATCAAAGAGGGAGCGATTGTCGTCGATGTCGGGATTAACCGTCTGGAAAACGGCAAAGTGGTAGGCGATGTGGTGTATGAAGATGCGGCGGCCCGCGCTGCGTACATTACGCCGGTGCCGGGCGGCGTGGGTCCAATGACTGTGGCGACGCTTATCGAGAACACACTGCAGGCATGCGTTGAGTATCACGACGTAGAGGACGCGTAAGATGGCAACATTTTCATTAGGTAAACACCCGCACGTTGAACTGTGCGATCTGCTGAAGCTGGAAGGCTGGAGTGAAAGCGGCGCACAGGCCAAAATCGCCATTGCCGACGGACGGGTCAAAGTTGACGGCGCGGTGGAGACCCGCAAGCGCTGCAAAATCGTCGCCGGTCAGACCGTAAGCTATGAAGGCCAGAGCGTCACGGTGAGCGCCTGAGCCTCTGTTCCCCGGCGAGCCTCACTCGCCGGGTTCCTCCACCTTGTTACCCGCCCGCTATCTCCTGCGTCCGACAATGCCCTGTATCTATCAT
>JAFACP010000013.1 GCA_023425455.1 Pseudomonadota bacterium
CGTCGTAACAGAGCTCCAGCGCGTCATCGAGCAGCAATAGCGCGCGCTGGATACCGCTGTCTGCCAGCAGCTCCCGCAGGTTACCGCGATACCCGGGCTCCCCAAGCTGCAGGCGAAAATCCTGCGAGCTCTGGGCCAGGCGATCGGCGCACTTCTGCAGCTGCTGTGTGTCCTTGAGCTCCGTACGGTAGGCAATGGTGAAATCCTTCGCCAGATCCAGCAGCTGACGGCTGGAGAGCGACTGACCAAAATACTGGCTGGCGATATCCGGAAGCTGATGGGCTTCGTCAAAAATCATCACCCCGGCTTCGGGGATCAACTCGCCAAAACCGCTGTCCTTCACCACCATGTCGGCGAGGAAAAGGTGGTGGTTTACCACCACGACGTCGGCATCCATTGCGGTTTTACGCGCTTTCACCACAAAACAGTCTTTATACAGCGGGCAGTCGCTGCCCAGACAGTTATCGTTGGTGCTGGTGACCAGCGGCCAGGCGGGGGAATCTTCCGCCACGCTTGCGCAGGTGCTGATATCCCCCTCTTCCGTCTGATTGGCCCATGCGCGCAGGATAATGACATCGCTCAGGGTTTGTACGGGCAGATCGCCGCCCGCCAGCGCCTGCTGCTCCAGACGTTCAAGACAGAGATAATTCGAACGCCCTTTCAGTAACGCCAGACGCCCTTTGTATTTCAGCGCGCTGGCGACGGTTGGCAGATCGCGGCTGTAGAGCTGATCCTGCAGCGCTTTGGAGCCCGTGGAGATGATCACTTTCTTTTTTGCCCGTAAAGCCGGAGCCAGATAGGCGTAAGTCTTACCGGTCCCGGTTCCGGCCTCCACCACCAGCGGCTCGGCGTTATCGATAGCGCGCGCCACGGCGTGCGCCATCTGCCGCTGAGGTTCACGGGGTTTAAAACCGGGAATGGCCTGCGCAAGCTGGCCCTCTTCTGAAAAGTCGTCTGCCACGGTGCTCTCTCACTGTATTTTTGCACAGGGATTATGTCAGCCCATCCGCTGCTGTGCCAGCCTAAATAGTGACGCCCCGTCAACAATATGGCAGTCTTGCCGCCTGATACGAAAAAAACGAGGAGATGTTTATGACAATCGTGCGCATTGATGCCGAAGCCCGCTGGTCAGATGTGGTGATCCACAACCAGACGCTCTACTACACCGGCGTACCGGAAAATCTCTCTGCGGATGCCTTCGGGCAGACGGCAAACACCCTGGCGCAGATTGACGCGGTGCTGGAAAAGCAAGGCAGTGATAAGTCCCGTATTCTTGATGCGACCATCTTTCTGGCGAATAAGGACGATTTCGCCGCGATGAACCAGGCCTGGGACGCATGGGTCGTGGCGGGTCACGCGCCCGTACGCTGCACCGTACAGGCGACGCTGATGAAAGCGGAATATAAGGTCGAGATAAAGATCATCGCGGCGGTCTGAGGCCGTTTACTCTTCGTCCTCATCCTCAAAACGCGCCACTATCCGCTCGCCGGTATGGCTGGCGCGAAGTTCATCTGCCACCTGGGCGATCGCCTGGCCACTGCTCATCCCCTGTGACATCAGCTCCTGAATACGCTCAACCGCTTTTTGCTGCTGGTCGTGGCTAAGAGAAGGTAAACCTGCAAACATCGTCAACTCCTGCTAAATTATCAGCGCTAATTATTTCACGCTGCCCGATAGTATGCCACACATGAACATGCGCTCCCCCACTGTCATTACTTTGCCCTGGCGTTCTGACGCCGCAGAATTCTGGTTCACCCGGCTCCATCATCTGCCCTTCGCGATGCTGCTGCACTCCGGCTATGCCGATCACCCTTACAGCCGTTTCGACATTCTGGTGGCCGATCCGCTCGGTACGCTGATCACCTCTGGCGCGAGCACCTGTGTGAACCTGGGAACGCCTCAGCAGTCGCAGGATGACCCGCTCACCCTGCTACAGCAGACCATGGCCTCTTTGGGTTTATGCGCCGAAGCCAACCCGGACCTCCCCTTCCAGGGGGGGGCGCTCGGTCTGTTCGGTTACGATTTAGGCCGACGCTTTGAAGCGCTTCCCGCGCAGGCGAAAGCCGATATCCCGCTGGCGGATATGGCCGTTGGGCTGTATGACTGGGCGATAATCGTCGATCATCACAAGAAGGTCGTCTCCCTGTTGAGCCATCGCGACGTACACGCGAGGCTCGCCTGGCTTGAGGCACGGCAGCCGGTCGCCGTGACGCCCTTCAGCCTCCGTTCTGGCTGGCGCGCCAACATGAGCGAGCATGAGTACGGGCAGAAATTCGCCCGCGTGCAGGCCTATCTGCACAGCGGCGATTGCTATCAGGTTAACCTCGCCCAGCGCTTTCAGGCGAGCTACAGCGGGGACGAGTGGCAGGCGTTTACGCGTCTTAACGCCAGCAACCGCGCGCCGTTCAGCGCGTTTTTGCGCCTTGAGGATGGCGCTATTCTCAGCCTGTCGCCGGAGCGTTTTATTCATCTGGCTGAGGGCAATATTCAGACCCGGCCAATCAAAGGCACGCTGGCGCGGCTTCCCGACCCGGTGGCCGACAGGCTGCAGGGGCAGACGCTGGCGGCGTCAACAAAGGATCGGGCGGAGAATCTGATGATTGTCGATCTGATGCGTAACGATATCGGTCGGGTTGCCGAACCGGGAAGCGTGCGGGTTCCCGAACTGTTCGTCGTTGAGCCATTTCCGGCGGTGCACCATCTGGTCAGCACCATCACCGCGCGTCTGCCGCCGCAACGCACCGCCTGCGATCTGCTGCGTGCGGCCTTCCCCGGCGGCTCAATCACCGGCGCGCCAAAGGTGCGGGCGATGGAAATTATTGATGAACTGGAACCGCACCGTCGCAACGCCTGGTGCGGCAGTATTGGCTATCTGAGCCTGTGCGGAACGATGGATACCAGCATTACCATTCGCACCCTGACCGCCAGCAACGACACTCTCTATTGCTCCGCTGGCGGCGGGATTGTGGCCGACAGCAACGTGCAGGCCGAATATCAGGAAACCTTTGATAAAGTTAACCGTATACTGCAGCAACTGGAGAACTGACGGGTGGAGAAAGAGAACCTGACGCTGGTTGATTTCCTCTCACGCTTTCAGCTTTTACGTCCGCAGCTCAACCGCGAAGCACTGAACGACCGTCAGGCGGCGGTGTTAATCCCCGTCGTGCGCCGTGAACAGCCAGGCCTGCTGCTTACCCAGCGCTCGCCGCATTTACGTAAGCACGCCGGTCAGGTGGCCTTTCCGGGCGGCGCCGTCGACAGCAGCGACGCCTCGCTGATTGCCGCGGCGCTGCGTGAAGCCCAGGAAGAGGTGGCGATCCCGCCGGGTTCCGTCGAGGTGGTTGGTGTACTGCCGCCCGTCGACAGCGTGACCGGTTTTCAGGTTACGCCGGTGGTTGGCATTATTCCGCCCGATCTGCACTATCATGCCAGCGTCGATGAAGTGTCCGCGGTATTTGAAATGCCGCTTGAAGAGGCGCTGCGCCTCGGTCGCTACCACCCTCTCGACATTCAGCGTCGCGGCCACGCCCATCGGGTCTGGCTCTCCTGGTATCAGCATTATTTTGTCTGGGGCATGACGGCGGGGATCATTCGTGAGCTGGCGCTGCAAATCGGCCTGAAACCTTGACTATACTTTACATTCGACCCTTTTCTGCGCGCTTTGCGATCGCCGTCGCGCTATTAGCAAAACCACGGCTATTCATTAGTTAAATTCATGTGAATAGTTGAGCCGGGGCCGGTGTTCCCTCTTACACTATGCGCAGTTATTACATCGTTACTGGAAACCCGGTAACCCTGTCAGGAGTGTGAAAGTGATTAGTATATTCGACATGTTCAAAGTGGGAATTGGTCCTTCTTCTTCCCATACTGTGGGGCCGATGAAGGCCGGTAAACAGTTCGTCGATGACCTGGTCGAAAAAGGATTACTGGAAAGCGTTACCCGCATTGCGGTGGATGTGTATGGTTCACTGTCGTTAACGGGTAAAGGCCACCACACCGATATCGCCATTATTATGGGTCTGGCTGGCAATATGCCGGACACTGTTGATATTGATGCCATTCCGGCATTCATTCGCGACGTGGAAACCCGCGGCCGTCTGCTGCTGGCGAACGGTCAGCATGAGGTCGATTTCCCGCAGGATGATGGCATGCGTTTTCGCAGCGACAACCTGCCGCTGCATGAAAATGGCATGACGATTCATGCCTGGAGCGGTGATAAAGAGATTTACAGCAACACCTGGTACTCCATCGGTGGCGGTTTTATCGTCGATGAAGCGCACTTTGGCCAAGAGACCACCGGCGATGTCAGCGTGCCCTATCCGTTCAAATCTGCCACCGGGATGCTTGGTTTCTGCAAAGAGACTGGCCTGTCGCTGTCCGGCATGGTGATGCAGAACGAACTGGCGCTGCACAGTAAAAAAGAGATCGAAGACTATTTCGCCAACGTCTGGCAGACCATGCGGGCCTGTATCGATCGCGGCATGAACACCGAGGGCGTGCTGCCGGGTCCGCTGCGCGTTCCGCGCCGTGCCTCCGCGCTGCGCCGCATGCTGGTGACCACCGATAAGTTCTCCAATGACCCGATGAACGTGGTGGACTGGGTGAACATGTTTGCCCTGGCGGTGAACGAAGAGAACGCTGCCGGCGGGCGTGTGGTGACGGCACCAACCAACGGCGCCTGCGGGATCGTGCCAGCGGTACTGGCCTACTATGATCACTTTATTGAACCGGTCAGTCCGGATATCTATATCCGCTACTTCCTGGCGGCGGGCGCAATTGGTGCGCTGTATAAGATGAACGCCTCGATCTCCGGTGCGGAAGTGGGTTGTCAGGGCGAAGTGGGCGTCGCCTGCTCAATGGCCGCCGCAGGGCTTGCTGAGCTGCTGGGCGCGAGCCCTGAGCAGGTTTGCGTGGCGGCGGAAATCGGCATGGAGCATAACCTCGGTCTGACCTGCGACCCGGTCGCCGGCCAGGTTCAGGTTCCGTGCATCGAACGTAACGCCATTGCCTCCGTGAAAGCGATCAATGCCTCACGCATGGCGATGCGCCGTACCAGTGAACCACGCGTCTCGCTGGATAAGGTCATCGAAACCATGTACGAAACCGGCAAGGACATGAACGCGAAGTACCGTGAGACCTCACGCGGCGGGCTGGCCATTAAGGTGCAGTGCGACTAATACTTGTTCTCGCCCGTCTGCAACGGATGGGCGAATTTTCCGCTGGCTTCTCGTCTCCTCACTATTTCCCCACTACACTTTGTCTGTTACTTCTGGCTTCTGGGCCGGTGGCGCAGCGGGCGACCGTTTTATGCAAAACGCACAAAGGATCATACAAAACTATCGCCGAAAACGCGTGATCGTCTGTGTGACGGTAGCGCTCCTTACGCTTATCCTGACGTTGGGTATTCGCTTTATTTCACAGCGTAATGTTAATCAGGAACGGATCCTCGACTTCGCCAGCCATACCGTTCGCTCCCTCGACAATATCTTGTTATCCCTCGAAAACCACCGCGACGTGCTGCAGTCGCTGGTGGGCCAGCCCTGCCCGCTGGCCCATCTGGTGCTGCGTAAACAGGCCGCAATTCTGCAGACGGTTCGTTCCATTGCGCTGGTCAAAGATGGCGTCCTGTATTGTTCCAGTATTTTCGGCAGCCGGGACGTTCCGCTCCGCGATATTCAGCCGTTGCTGCCTGCGGCAAAATCGACGCTGATTTTGTCAACTGACCGCTGGCTGCTAAAAGGCAGTCCGATTCTGATCCAGTGGTACCCGATTGCCGGCGAGAGCGAGAACGGAGTGCTGGAGATCGTCAATATCGATCTGATAACCAAAATGATCCTTGAGCCGCAGCGTCCGCTGATCACCGACGTGGTGCTGACGGTAGGCGACAGCAGGTTACGTTATGGCCAGCGTGTCACCGACAGTCCGGAGCCTGACGACAGCGCGTCACTGCTGGAGCAGGCCTCAACGCACTACCCGTTTAGCATTACCGTCAACGGCCCGGGACCGGGCGCCATGGCGCTGAAAAACCTGCCAACCCAGCTTCCTCTGGCACTGATGCTCAGCTTGTTGCTGGGCTATATCGCCTGGCTGGCAACGGCCAGCCGGATGAGCTTCACCTGGGAAATCAACATGGGGCTGGCGGCGCGCGAATTCGAGCTTTTTTGCCAGCCGCTGGTCAATGCCCGCGGCCAGGACTGTGCAGGCGTCGAAATCCTGCTACGCTGGAATAATCCGCGTCAGGGTTGGATCGCCCCCGAGGTGTTTATTCCGCTGGCCGAAGAGCACAATCTGATTGTTCCGCTCACCCGCTATGTGATCGCAGAGACGGTGCGCCAGATCGGCTATTTCCCCGCCTGTGCCGACTTTCAGATTGGGATTAACGTTGCCGCCAGCCATTTTCGTCGGGCGACCTTGTTACAGGATCTGAACCGCACCTGGTTTAGCGCCGCTCCTGTCCAGCAGCTGGTGATTGAGCTGACGGAGCGGGACGCGCTTCTGGATGTCGATTATCGCATCGTGCGCGAACTGCACCGTAAGGGGGTGAAGCTGGCGATCGACGATTTTGGCACCGGGAATAGCTCCCTCTCCTGGCTGGAAAAACTGCACCCGGATGTGCTGAAGATCGATCGTTCGTTTACTACCGCGATTGGCACCGATGCCGTGAACTCGACGGTGACGGACATCATTATCGCTCTGGGGCAGAGGCTGAACATTGAGCTGGTGGCTGAAGGTGTCGAAACCGGGGAGCAGGCTCGCTACCTGCGCCGGCACGGGGTACATATTCTGCAGGGGTTCTTCTATGCGCGACCGATGCCGCTGCGGGAGTTTCCGAAATGGCTGGCGGAGAGTCACCCTCCGCCAGCGCACCATAACGGGCACGTCGTGCCGTTAATGCCGTTACGCTAGACCGGCTTATTCATCTTCGTCGTGTGCTGATTGCTCTTTAACAATACGCACCAAATCAACGCGATAGTCGTTTGCTTCGACAATGGTGATGTGTAACGGTGGCAGTTCGATCACCTCGCCCGGACGCGGTATTTGCCCGTTAACGGCGATGACCAGCCCGGCAACGGTTGCAATATCATCCTCGTCATTGACCACATTTTCCACCGCCAGGGTATGCGACAGCGCGTGCAGGTCGGTGGTGCCTTTGACCAGCCAGCCGTCGCCATCGGCAACGATTTCCGGCGTTTCATCCGCATCCGGGAACTCGCCGGCGATGGCCTCAAGCACATCCAGAGGCGTAACCAGACCCTGTACCACGCCGAACTCATTGGTCACGATAACAAAGCTACCGCGTGCGCGGCGCAGTACGCCCAGCAGGTTGATAG
>JAFACP010000051.1 GCA_023425455.1 Pseudomonadota bacterium
GCCTATGAGAGTAACGCCCGCGAAATTAGCCTCGATCCGGTTAACAAGCTGATCGATGACATCGTGAAAGCAAACGCCGGTTAATCCGAGGTGAGCGTTATGCAACGGCAAAAGCCGCAAAAACCGCTGGAAGGCGCGCAGCTGGTCATCATGACCATCGCACTGTCGCTGGCGACATTCATGCAGGTGCTGGACTCCACCATCGCCAACGTGGCGATCCCGACTATCGCCGGGAACCTTGGCTCATCCCTGAGCCAGGGGACCTGGGTGATCACCTCGTTTGGGGTGGCCAACGCCATCTCCATTCCGATTACCGGCTGGCTGGCTAAACGTGTCGGGGAAGTGAAGCTGTTCCTCTGGTCAACCGTGGCGTTTGTGATCGCCTCCTGGGCATGCGGCATGTCCACCAGCCTGAATATGCTGATCTTCTTCCGCGTCCTGCAGGGGGTTGTCGCAGGGCCGTTGATCCCGCTTTCCCAGAGTTTGCTGCTGAGTAACTACCCGCCAGCCAAGCGCTCCATCGCGCTGGCGCTGTGGTCAATGACCGTTATCGTCGCCCCGATCTGCGGACCGATCCTCGGCGGTTATATCAGCGATAACTATCACTGGGGCTGGATCTTCTTCATCAACGTACCGATTGGCATCGTGGTGGTTCTGATGACGCTGCAGTCGCTGCGCGGCCGGGAAACCCGGACCGAACAGCGGCGTATCGATGGCGTTGGTCTGGCCCTGCTTGTCCTCGGGATCGGCAGCCTGCAGATCATGCTCGATCAGGGCAAAGAGCTGGACTGGTTCGCGTCGAAAGAGATCATCATTCTGACCATCGTTGCGGTGATCTCGCTCAGTTTCCTGATTGTCTGGGAGCTGACGGATGACAACCCGATAGTGGATCTCTCGCTCTTTAAGTCGCGAAATTTCACCATCGGCTGCCTGTGCATCAGTCTGGCCTATATGCTCTATTTCGGCGCGATCGTTCTGCTGCCGCAGCTGCTGCAGGAGGTGTATGGTTACACCGCAACCTGGGCGGGGCTGGCCTCTGCACCGGTTGGGGTGATCCCGGTGCTGCTGTCGCCGATTATCGGCCGGTTTGCGCATAAGCTTGATATGCGTCGGCTGGTGACGTTCAGCTTTATCATGTATGCGGTGTGCTTCTACTGGCGTGCGTATACCTTTGAGCCAGGAATGGACTTCGGTGCGTCCGCGTGGCCGCAGTTCATCCAGGGCTTCGCGGTGGCGTGCTTCTTTATGCCGCTGACCACCATTACGCTGTCAGGTCTTCCGCCGGAGCGTCTGGCGGCGGCATCCAGCCTGTCGAACTTCACCCGAACGCTGGCGGGCTCCATCGGGACGTCGATCACGACCACCATGTGGACCAACCGTGAATCGATGCACCATGCGCAGCTCAGCGAAGCGGTGAATCCGTTCAACCCTAACGCCCAGGAGATGTACTCTCAGCTTCAGGGAATGGGAATGACCCAGCAGCAGGCTTCCGGATGGATTGCACAGCAGATCACCAGCCAGGGGCTGATTATCTCCGCCAACGAGATCTTCTGGATATCGGCGGGGATCTTCATCATCCTGCTTGGGCTGGTCTGGTTTGCCCGGCCACCGTTTGGTGCCGGCAGCGGTGGTGGTGGCGCACACTGATCCTGCGCACGAATTCCGGATGGCGGCCCTGCCCCATCCGGAATTCCGTCTTACCGCGTGGCAGGAGAATGTCCGAAACGCGACAGTCATTGTCAGTTCCGATAAAGCCGCGTGCCTGAAATCGCTTCACGATAGTGAAAAGACAACAGGAGCGCATCATGCTGAAAAATCCCGCAGACAAATACACGCCTTTTTCCCCCCTTTCCCTGCCCGATCGTCGCTGGCCGTCACACGGTATTACCCATGCGCCGCGCTGGCTTTCCACAGATTTACGTGACGGTAACCAGGCGCTTGCCGAGCCAATGGACAGCGCGCGCAAGCTGCAGTTCTGGGAACTGCTGTTACGCTGCGGCTTTAAAGAGATCGAGGTAGCCTTCCCGTCGGCCTCGCAAACCGATTTCGACTTTGTCCGCCAGCTGATCGACGAACAGCGCATTCCGGATGACGTGACCATTCAGGTGTTAACCCAGGCGCGGGAAGATCTCATTCGCCGCACCTTTGACGCACTTAAAGGTGCCCGCCAGGCGACCATTCATCTCTATAACGCCACCGCCCCGCTGTTTCGCCGCCTGGTGTTCGGTATGGAAAAAGCGCAGATTATCGAGCTGGCGACCCGCGCGACGCGCCTTATCCGCCAGCTCTGCGAGGCGCATCCCGGGACCCGCTGGCAATATGAATACTCGCCGGAAACATTCTGCTTTACCGAGCCGGAATTCGCCCTGCAGATCTGCGAAGCGGTCGCCGACGTCTGGCAACCAGACAGCACACGCCCGATGATCATTAACTTACCGGCCACGGTAGAAGTCAGTACGCCTAACGTCTATGCCGACCAGATCGAGTATTTTTGCCGCCACTTTAGCCGGCGTGGTGATGTCTGCATAAGCGTGCATCCGCATAACGATCGCGGTACGGGCGTCGCCTGCGCGGAGCTGGCTGTCATGGCCGGCGCGGATCGCGTGGAAGGGTGTCTGTTTGGTAACGGTGAGCGCACGGGCAACGTCTGCCTGGTCACCCTGGCGATGAATCTCTACAGCCAGGGGATTTGCCCTGAGCTTGATTTCAGCGAGATGAATCACGTTGTCAAGGTGGTGGAAGCCTGCAATCAGCTGCCGGTACATCCGCGTCATCCGTGGGCGGGTCGGCTGGCTTATACCGCCTTTTCCGGTTCACACCAGGATGCCATCAAAAAAGGTTTTGATGCCCGCAAGCCAGGCGATCGCTGGGAAATGCCGTACCTGCCGATCGATCCACAGGATATCGGCTGCACCTATGAAGCGGTGATCCGGGTCAACAGTCAGTCCGGCAAAAGCGGCAGCGCCTGGCTTATCGAACAAAATCATGGCCTGAAATTGCCCCGCGCCCTGCAGCAGGATTTCAGCGAACATGTGCAAAAAGAGACCGATAACCACGGCAAGGAGATGACCCAGAACGCGTTGTGGCAGCTGTTCCGTAGCCGCTACGGACTGGTGGCGACACCGCGCTTCGCGCTGCAAACCTATCGCAGTGAAAGCCAGCAGGATGGTCAGCTTCACCTGACCGCGTCAGTTGCTACACAAGGCGGGACGCGTCAGTTGGATGGGCAGGGCAATGGGTTGTTATCCGCAGCGGCAAACGGCCTGAGCCGCTGGCTGAATACGCCATTCGTAATCAAGGATTATCATGAACATACGCTGGGTGAACGTAGCGACAGCCGCTCGGTGGCGTATATTCGCTGTCTGTTTCAGGACGGTAGCAGCCGCTGGGGCGTCGGCATCGACAGCGACGTGGCGCGGGCCTCTCTGCAGCGTTGCTCAACGCGCTCGGTTAATCGTCCCTGAAATATTCGCTGGGTGAGATCCCCATCACCCGGCGAAACATCGCCGTAAACGCGCTGTGGCTCCCGTACCCCAGATCCAGCGCCACGCGCAGCACGGGCTGACCGCCCGCGAGGCGAACTAACGCTTCCAGTAAACGCGCCCTTCTCACCCACTCGCCGTAGCTGAGGCCTGTCTGCTGCTGAAAACGGCGGTTGAGAGTACGTTCACTGATGTTAACCCGTGCGGCCGCCTGCGCGCTGCTCCAGGCCAGGCCTGGCTCCCTGCGGATCTGCTGGCAGAGCCTTTGCAGGACCGCATTTTCCGGCTCCGGCAGATGCAAGGGCAGCACCGGCATCACCCGAATTTCATCCAGAATCAGCTCATACACCCGCTCATCGCGGCTACCGGGCTGATAGCTTTCAGGCAAGGTCAGGGATGTGAGGATCAGTTCGCGCAGCAGCGGAGAGATCTGCACGATCTGGCATGCTGCAGGCAGATCGGCGCGCGCCAGTGGATCAATAAACAGAGTGCGGGCGGCGACATGTCCGGTAATACGCAGGGCATGCCACGTTCCTTCAGGCAGCCAGACGCCGCGTCCGGGCGGAACAACCCAACACCCCAATGCGGTATCGACCCGCACCACGCCGCTCAGGCTGTGCAGCAGCTGCGCGCAGTCGTGCTGATGCCACGGTTCACTGTCGCCATGAGCATAGTCATGGGCAAAGGGAACGAGCGGACGATGCGCGAAGGAGAACGTTAAGGTCGTCACAGGCTGTCTGGCGTGCCCGGCAGGTGTTCGCTACCGGGCAGCTTGCGACTAGATGTGCAGTTCCTGCAGTTTTTCTTTTGGCAGGGCCAGCTCGTCGTTGCTGTTTACCCGCACATCGCGCTCAATGATATGGCGCGCGATATCCTGCGCTTCTTCCAGAGAGTGCATCTGGTAGGTTCCGCACTGGTAAACGTTCAGCTCAGGGATCTGATTCTGCTCTTTTACCTTCAACACGTCCGCCATTGCCGCTTTCCAGGCATCTGCCACGCGCGTCTCTTCTGGCTGACCAATCAGGCTCATGTAGAAACCGGTACGGCAACCCATCGGGGAGATATCGATAATCTCAACGCCGTTACCGTTCAGGTGGTCACGCATAAAGCCGGCAAACAGGTGCTCAAGGGTGTGAATGCCTTTCTCCGGCATCACTTCTTTATTCGGTACGCAGAAACGCAGGTCGAATACGGTGATTGTGTCGCCGTGCGGAGTATGCATGGTCTTCGCAACACGTACAGCAGGTGCTTCCATACGAGTATGGTCGACGGTAAAGCTATCTAATAACGGCATACGTCACCTCCGATAGTGATTTTTTTTAAAATAAACGGAACTCTTCTTCACAATGCGCGTCTTAACCTATGAAAGACGCGCATTTGTTATCATC
>JAFACP010000131.1 GCA_023425455.1 Pseudomonadota bacterium
ACGACTCCACCAGGAGTCGTTTCGCTATTCTTTACGCTATGCGCTAGCTATGTTTGTGCTGATCGCGGCGACAACGCTTGTCGTAATGGCGGACCCACCAGTACCGGTCACTGACCTGTTCATGTCCACTGACGCGGGCACCTGCCAGCCACAGCACCGCGCCAATAAAGATGCTGAGCACCGCGCCGTGCGCGAAATATTGTGGCAGGTCAATCTGCGGCAGCTGGTTTAAAATAGAATAACCAACACCAACCACCATGACCAACAGTCCTAACCCCATCAGCACGTTACCGAGTAACGAAGCGTTTTTGCGTTTCATATGTCACCTCCGAACTTTTGGGTTGCCGGGGAATACCCCTGCTCCATGTGTGTAAAGTATAGACAACGCTGCTTTTATGAGTTGGGTTAAGGATCACAATACTGAGTGCTGTCATGACAAAAGTTTACAGATAAGCAACTGAACAGCTTGAAATTCTAATGGTTCAAATCAGTAATTATTCGTATTTCGTCATTAATGGCGCAGAATTTTGTCAAGCGGCGCGCCAGACAGTAAACTACGCGCCAAATCTGGAACCCATCAGGAATTACATCGTGACGATTAAGTTGATTGTCGGCCTCGCTAACCCGGGCGCAGAGTACGCCGCCACCCGCCATAATGCCGGTGCATGGTATGTTGATCTGCTGGCCGAACGGCTGCGGGCTCCCCTGCGCGAAGAGGCGAAGTTCTTCGGCTATACCTCGCGCGTTAACCTCGCCGGCGCCGATGTGCGTCTGCTGGTGCCCACCACGTTTATGAATCTGAGCGGCAAAGCGGTTGCCGCGATGGCCTCCTTTTATCGCATCAACCCCGATGAAATTCTGGTGGCCCACGACGAACTCGACCTGCCGCCGGGCGTGGCGAAGTTTAAACTGGGCGGCGGACACGGTGGCCATAACGGGCTGAAAGACATCATCAGTAAACTGGGCAATAACCCCAACTTTCACCGCTTGCGCGTTGGAATCGGCCATCCGGGCGATAAAAATAAAGTTGTCGGTTTTGTGCTGGGTAAACCGCCTGCTTCTGAGCAGAAGTTAATTGACGACGCGGTTGATGAAGCGGCCCGCTGCACTGAAATCTGGCTGACGGACGGTCTGACAAAAGCGACCAACCGCCTGCATGCTTTTAAGGCGCAATAATCGCTGCCGGCGGCATTTTTGCCGCGCGGCGTGCAGGTTACGTGTATACTACGCGTAGTTTTTTACTTTTCTTCAGTCGGTTATCTCTAACGGATTGATTATCAAGATATTAAGGTGATTTAGAAATGGGATTCAAATGCGGTATCGTCGGCCTGCCAAACGTGGGCAAATCCACCCTCTTTAACGCGCTGACCAAAGCCGGTATCGAAGCGGCGAACTTCCCGTTCTGTACCATCGAGCCAAACACCGGCGTTGTTCCTATGCCTGACCCACGCCTCGATCAGCTTGCGGAGATCGTCAAGCCGCAGCGCATTCTGCCGACCACCATGGAGTTCGTGGACATCGCCGGTCTGGTGAAAGGCGCATCCAAAGGGGAAGGTCTGGGTAACCAGTTCCTGACCAACATCCGTGAAACTGAAGCCATTGGTCACGTGGTGCGCTGCTTCGAAAACGACAATATCATCCACGTGAACAACAAGGTGGATCCGGCTGACGATATCGACGTCATCAACACTGAGCTGGCGCTCTCTGACCTCGATACCTGCGAGCGCGCAATCCATCGCGTGCAGAAGAAAGCCAAAGGCGGTGACAAAGACGCCAAAGCGGAGCTGGCGGCGCTGGAAAAATGCCTGCCGCAGCTGGAAAACGCCGGCATGCTGCGCGCGCTGAAAACCCTGACCGATGAAGACAAGGCCGCAATCAAATACCTGAGCTTCCTGACCCTGAAGCCGACCATGTACATCGCCAACGTTAACGAAGATGGCTTTGAAAACAACCCGTACCTCGACAAAGTGCGTGAAATCGCTGCGGCGGAAGGGTCTGTGGTGGTTGCCGTTTGTGCCTCTGTCGAATCCGATATTGCTGAGCTGGACGACGAAGACCGCGAAGAGTTTATGGCCGAGCTGGGCCTGGAAGAGCCAGGTCTGAACCGCGTGATCCGCGCGGGCTACGAGCTGTTGAACCTGCAAACCTACTTCACCGCTGGCGTGAAAGAAGTGCGTGCGTGGACGATCCCTGTCGGGGCGACTGCGCCTCAGGCGGCCGGTAAGATCCACACCGACTTCGAGAAAGGCTTTATTCGTGCGCAGACCATCGCCTTTGAAGACTTCATCACCTACAAGGGCGAGCAGGGCGCGAAAGAAGCAGGCAAGATGCGTGCAGAAGGCAAAGACTACGTCGTCAAAGATGGCGACGTGATGAACTTCCTGTTCAACGTCTAACCCTCCCGCTGGCGAGGTTTCATCTGCCCGCGCGGCAATAAGAGAAAAGAAAACCACGCTCCGGCGTGGTTTTTTAGTTGCTAGCGAGGCGGATTAAGCATGATGGGGCCGGAAGTGCCCGCGTCCCTGTCCTCCCAGCTGTCCTGTGCCGCTAAGCGACGGTCGCCCTGGATGGCATAGTAAATTGTGCCCTTATGAAAGCGAAGCGCACCGTCTGAGCGTCTGGCTTTCACCGCCTCGCCGTTGACGCGCACATTTTCATCCGCATCAACCTCAATGGTGGCAACCACCGCCCCGGCGTGACTTTTCGCGACCCACGAGCCGCTGTAAGGTTTGCCCGGGCCCGGCATCAGGCCTGGCTGCGCTGTCGCCGGTGCGGCGTACCCCGCTTTTTCATTTTCGGCGCGCGTTTTGTGAATATCGCAGCCCTGCAGTTCAGACACCTGCGTACAGCCTGATTTTTCAAGCTGTTGCCGGTATTTTTCGCTAATTGCATGCGCCGGATACTGAAAAAATACCGCCACGAGGGCCGCGGCTGTCACTATTTTATTCATCATCGCTCTCTTTATCACCAGCTGACGATCGCCGTTATCGCATCTCGCACTTATTATTAGCGGGTTAAGATAATAACGTCCGCGCTGAAATATTGTTTGTAACAGTATAGTCTGTTTTGTTTCTGTCTGCGGAAATATTCCGAATCGCATCGGGTGATTTCCCTGTTTTTTTTCGACAGGCTATTTATCTCATCAGCAGTGACGTTTTCCAGAAAAAATTAAATTAACAAAAAAGCCTTCGCCATTTTTTATTTGACAGCATTGAAAGAATTAACGGTGGATATTAAAATAGTTTTCATATCGTTCACCATCATCACGTCACCTGCAGAGACATCGCCTCCATGATTATCAGACCAGAGCAGCATTGGTTTTTCAGATTATTTGACTGGCATGGTTCGGTGTTATCCAAAATCACCTTCCGGTTATTTTTAAACCTCGTGATGTCGGGTATCGCCATCATCAGCTATCAGTGGTATGAGCAACTGGGGATCCACTTAACCGTCGCCCCCTTCAGCCTGCTGGGGATTGCCATCGCGATTTTCCTCGGTTTTCGCAACAGCGCCAGCTACAGCCGCTTTGTTGAAGCACGCGTACTCTGGGGGACGCTGCTTATCGCCGAGAGAAGCATCATCCGCCAGCTGAAAAGTCTGCTGCCTGGTGAAACCGCACTGCACAACCGAATTTCAGGTTATCTGATAGCCCTGAGCTGGAGCCTGAAACATGAATTACGCAAAACCGATGCCCGCTATGATTTATATCGTCTGCTGCCGCGGCATATTCTGACTCAGGTCATGTTCAGCCCCATGAAATCCAACCGCATTCTGTTATTAACCGGCAATGAAATAGCCGCCCTGCGTGAGCAGGGCAAGCTCAGCGATATAACTTACGGGGTAATTGAAAAAAAGATTGATGAGATCGCCCATGTTATTGGCGGCTGCGAACGGATCGCCAATACGCCGGTCCCTTTTGCCTATACCTTAATTCTGCAAAGAACGGTTTATCTTTTCTGTTCTTTGCTGCCTTTTGCCCTTGTGGGCGATCTGCATTATATGACGCCGTTTGTCTCCGTCTTTATCTCTTATACCTTTTTATCCTGGGATTCGCTGGCCGAGGAGCTGGAAGATCCGTTTGGCACATCGGCCAATGATCTCCCCCTGAACGCCATTTGCAATACCATCGAGCGCAGTCTGAAAGAGATGACCGGTGAAGAGCCGCTACCCGAACCGCATAAGCCAGACCGTTACTTTAATCTGACCTGACTGCCGACGACAAAAAGGCCACATCACCCGATGTGGCCTTTTTTATGACCGGTGCTAGTGCGTTTTCATTCCTGCGGCCAGCATCAGTAGCTTAAAGAGCGAAGCGACCACGCCCAGCGCCATCACGCTTGCCGCCCAGATAACCACCAGCCAGCCCAGCCGTTTCCAGCCGCGTCCTGCGTTTGCAAAAAACGTTGCCATCAGTGATACCCCTCATCCGCTGAAACTTTGCCGCGAAAGACGTAGTAGCTCCAGCTGGTGTAGACCAGAATGACCGGAATGATCAGCAGCCCGCCAACCAGCATAAAGCCCTGGCTCTGCGGCGGCGAGGCGGCCTGCCAGATGGAGACGGAAGGCGGAATAATGTTCGGCCACAGGCTGATACCGAGGCCGCTGAAGCCGAGGAAAATCAGCCCCAGGGTCAGCAGGAACGGGCCAAAGCTGGCGCGACGGCTGTAGGCCGCGCGCACAATCCCCCAGCAGCAGACCACCACCAGCAGCGGCACTGGCGCAAACCAGAAGAGATTCGGCAGGCTGAACCAGCGGCGGGCAATATCAGCGTGTGTCAGCGGGGTCCAGACGCTGATGATAACGATGATGGCCAGCAGCGCCAGCGTCAGCGGGATCGCGAGCTGCGACATCTTACGGTGCAGCGCCCCCCCGGTTTTCATGATAAGCCAGCTACAGCCGAGCAGCGCATAGGCCACCACCAGCCCTGCGCCACAGAACAGCGGAAACGGGGCAAACCAGTCGGCCGTTGAGCCGCTGAATTCACGCCCGGTGACCGGTAATCCGTTCAGCAGGGTTCCGACAGCAACCCCCTGGCTGAAGGTAGCCAGCACTGATCCGGCAATAAACGCCATATCCCAGACGGGCCGGTGCGCCGGCGTCGCCTTGAAGCGAAACTCGAAGGCCACGCCGCGAAAAATCAGCCCCAGCAGCATCGCCGTCAGGGGGACGCTGAGCGCGTCGATAATCACCGCGTAGGCCAGAGGAAATGCGCCATACAGCGCCGCGCCACCAAGCACCATCCAGGTCTCGTTCCCGTCCCAGACCGGGGCGACGGTATTCATCATCAGGTCCCGGTGCTGGTCGCTTTTGTTGAACGGAAACAGAATGCCGATCCCCAGATCGAACCCATCCATGACGATGTACATCAGCGTGGCAAAGACGATGATGACAAACCAGATGATTGACAGATCGATACCCATTTATTTATCTCCGGAAGTCGACAGAGGTTCATTCACCGCAGAAAGTGGACGCGCAGGCGTGCCAGCGTGCGCCGTGCCGTTTTGCCCTGCTGTCGTCGGCCCCTTTTTAATTAAGCGCACCAGGTAGAGATAGCCCACGCCAAACACGGCGCTGTAGACCACGATAAAGGCCAGCAGGCTCACGGACATATGCAGTTCGCCATGGGCAGATACCGCGTCACGCGTGCGCTGCAGGCCGTAGACCACCCACGGCTGTCGACCGACTTCCGTGGTGACCCACCCCGCCAGGATGGCAACCAGGCCAGAGGGCCCCATCGCCAGCGCCAGCCAGAGGAACGGACGACACTGATAAAGCCTGCCGCGCCAGCGCAGCCAGGCGCTGACCACGCCGGTCAACACCATCAGCATCCCCAGGCCCGCCATCACGCGAAACGACCAGAAGATAAGGGTTGAGTCAGGACGATCCGCTTTCGGGAAGCTTTTCAGCGCCGGCACCTGCTTATCGAGGCTATGGGTCAATATCAAACTGCCAAGATAGGGGATCTCAACCTTGTAGCGGGTCGTTTCAGCAGCCATATCCGGCACACCAAACAGCACCAGCGGCGTGGCTTCACCCGGCGGGTTTTCCCAGTGCCCTTCGATAGCGGCAATCTTGGCGGGCTGATGTTGCAGCGTATTGAGCCCGTGCGCATCGCCGATCAGCGCCTGTACTGGAGCGACGATCAGCGCCATCCACAGCGCCATCGAGAACATTTTTCGCACCGCCGGCATGTCATTTCCTTTCAGCAAGTGCCACGCGCCAGAGGCGCCGACGAAAAAGGCGCTGGCCAGAAACGCCGCCGTCGACATATGCAGCAGACGGTACGGGAACGACGGGTTGAAGATGATTTTCAGCCAGTCAACCGGCACCACAACGCCGTTCTCAATCGCGTAGCCCTGCGGCGTCTGCATCCAGCTGTTTGACGCCAGGATCCAGAAGGTTGAGAACAGCGTCCCCAGCGCCCCCATGCAGGTTGAGAAGAAGTGCAGCCCCGGTCCGACGCGGGTCCAGCCGAATAACATCACCCCGAGAAAACCGGCTTCAAGGAAAAAGGCGGTTAACACTTCATAGGACAGCAGCGGCCCGGTAATGCTGCCGGCAAACTGTGAAAAACCGCTCCAGTTGGTGCCAAACTGGTAGGC
>JAFACP010000333.1 GCA_023425455.1 Pseudomonadota bacterium
GGTTCGGGGAAGTCGACGCTGATGAAAGTGCTGTGCGGGATCTACCCGTACGGCAGCTACGAAGGTGAAATCGTCTTTGCCGGAGAAGTTATCCAGGCCACGCATATCCGCGATACCGAACGCAAAGGGATCGCCATCATCCACCAGGAACTGGCGCTGGTGAAGCATCTGACGGTGCTGGAAAACATTTTCCTGGGCGCGGAGATCTCGCGTCACGGCGTGCTCGACTACGACACGATGGCGCTGCGCTGCGAAAAGCTGCTGGCGCAGGTCAGCCTTGCCATCTCGCCGGATACGCGGGTGGGGGAGCTGGGGCTGGGGCAGCAGCAGCTGGTTGAGATTGCCAAGGCGCTGAACAAGCAGGTGCGGTTGCTGATCCTTGACGAGCCGACGGCCTCGCTGACCGAACAAGAAACGACCGTACTGCTCGATATCATCCGTGACCTGCAGAACCACGGCATCGCCTGCATCTACATTTCGCACAAGCTCAATGAAGTGAAAGCCATTTCAGACACCATCTGCGTGATCCGCGATGGTCAGCACATCGGAACCCGTGACGCAGCCGGCATGAGCGAAGATGACATCATCACCATGATGGTGGGACGCGAGCTCACCGCCCTCTACCCCAATGAACCTCACACCGTCGGAGAAGAGGTGTTACGCGTTGAAAACCTCACCGCATGGCATCCGGTCAATCGTCATATTAAGCGGGTGAACAATGTCTCTTTCGCCCTGCATCGCGGGGAGATCCTCGGCATTGCCGGTCTGGTCGGTGCCGGACGAACCGAAGCCGTGCAGTGCCTGTTCGGCGTCTGGCCCGGGCGCTGGGAAGGGACAATTTATATCGACGGCCAGCCGGTAAAAATTGACAGCTGTCAGCAGGCGATCGCCCGCGGTATCACTATGGTCCCGGAAGATCGCAAAAAAGACGGGATCGTGCCGGTAATGGCGGTCGGAAAAAATATCACCCTGGCAGCACTCGACCAGTTTTCCGGCGCGCTCAGCAGCCTCGACGATGCTGCCGAGCAGCAGTGCATTCTGGCGTCGATCGAGCGGCTTAAGGTGAAGACCTCCTCGCCGGAGCTGGCGATTGGACGCCTGAGCGGCGGCAATCAACAGAAAGCCATTCTGGCGCGCTGTCTGCTGCTGAACCCGCGCATTCTGATCCTTGATGAACCGACACGCGGCATTGATATCGGTGCCAAATATGAGATCTACAAACTGATTAACCAGCTTGTTCAGCAAGGGATTGCCGTCATTGTTATTTCGTCCGAACTCCCCGAAGTGCTCGGCCTGAGCGACCGTGTGCTGGTGATGCATGAAGGACAACTGAAAGCCAACCTGAAAAACCAGAGCCTGACGCAGGAGCAGGTGATGGAAGCCGCACTAAGGAGCGAGCGTCATGTCGAAAAGCAATCTTTCTGAACATAAAGTCGCCGTCCCGACGCCGGGCGCATTTGCCGGGTTAAAGGCGCTGAATCTGCAGGTTTTCGTGATGATTGCGGCGATCATCGCCATCATGCTGTTTTTCACCTGGATGACCGACGGCTCTTACCTCAGCGCACGTAACATCTCTAACCTGCTGCGTCAGACGGCGATCACCGGCATTCTGGCCGTCGGGATGGTGTTCGTGATCATCTCGGCGGAGATCGACCTTTCCGTCGGCTCGATGATGGGATTGCTAGGCGGCGTGGCGGCTATTTTTGACGTCTGGCTTGGCTGGCCGCTGCCGTTGACCGTGGCGGTCACGCTGGTGCTGGGCCTGCTGCTTGGCGCCTGGAACGGCTGGTGGGTGGCCTACCGGAAAGTGCCTTCGTTTATTGTTACCCTCGCCGGGATGCTGGCGTTTCGCGGTATTTTGATCGGTATCACCAACGGCACCACCGTCTCGCCGACCAGCGCCGCGATGTCGCAGATTGGCCAAAGTTATCTCTCTGACGGCGTGGGCTTTACGCTTGGCGTTATCGGCCTGATGGCCTTCGTCACATGGCAGTGGCGTGGCCGTATGCGTCGTCAGACGCTCGGGCTGGCCGCACCTGCGGCCACCTCCACGGTGGGCCGCCAGGCGCTGACGGCTGTGATTGTGCTGGGTGCCATCTGGCTGCTGAATGACTACCGTGGCGTTCCTCTGCCGGTGCTGATACTGGCGCTGCTGCTGCTGCTGGGTATGTTTATGGCCACGCGAACCGCCTTTGGTCGCCGTATTTATGCCATCGGCGGTAATCTGGAGGCGGCCCGGCTGTCGGGCATCAACGTTGAGCGCACCAAACTCGCGGTCTTCGCCATTAACGGTCTGATGGTGGCGATTGCCGGACTGATCCTCAGCTCGCGGCTGGGGGCCGGTTCACCTTCTGCGGGCAACATCGCCGAACTGGATGCCATCGCCGCCTGCGTCATTGGCGGCACCAGCCTCGCCGGCGGCGTAGGCAGCGTGGCGGGTGCGGTGATGGGGGCATTTATCATGGCGTCGCTGGATAACGGCATGAGTATGATGGACGTCCCGACCTTCTGGCAGTATATCGTCAAAGGTGCCATTCTGCTGCTGGCCGTCTGGATGGACTCCGCCACCAAGCGGCGGGCCTGAGAAGCGTATCGTTACTTATTTGGGAAAGTCAGCCATGTTTGAAAAGCGTCACCGCATTACGCTGTTATTCAATGCCAACAAAGCCTACGACCGTCAGGTGGTTGAGGGCGTTGGCGAATATTTGCAGGCATCGCAATCCGAGTGGGATATCTTTATCGAAGAGGATTTCCGCACCCGTCCGGAAAACATCAAAGATTGGCTGGGCGATGGCGTGATCGCTGACTATGACGACCCGGTGATTGAGCAACTGCTGACCGATGTCGACGTGCCTATCGTCGGCGTCGGCGGCTCGTACCACGCCTCCGGGCACTATCCGCCGGTTCACTATATCGCCACCGATAACCATGCACTGGTGGAGAGCGCCTTTTTACACTTAAAAGAGAAAGGGGTTCACCGTTTCGCCTTTTACGGTTTACCGACCTCAAGCGGCAAGCGCTGGGCCGTCGAGCGCGAATACGCGTTCTGCCAGCTGGTGGCGCAGGAGAAGTATCGCGGCGTGGTGTATCAGGGGCTGGAAACGGCGCCAGAGAACTGGCAACACGCGCAAAACCGGCTGGCAGACTGGCTGCAAACGCTGCCGCCGCAGACCGGCATTATCGCCGTCACGGATGCCCGCGCGCGTCACGTGCTGCAGGTTTGCGAGCATCTGCACATCCCCGTCCCTGAAAAGCTGTGCGTGATTGGTATTGATAACGAAGAGCTTACCCGCTATCTGTCGCGGGTGGCGCTCTCCTCCGTCGCCCAGGGCACGCGCCAGATGGGCTATCAGGCGGCGAAATTACTGCACCGGCTGCTGGATAACGAAACCCTGCCGCTGCAGCGCCTGCTGGTTCCCCCCGTTCGCGTGGTCGAGCGTCGTTCAACGGATTACCGCTCGTTAAACGATCCGGCGGTGATTCAGGCGATGCACTACATTCGTAATCACGCCTGTAAAGGGATCAAGGTGGATCAGGTGCTGGATTCCGTCGGCATCTCCCGTTCCAACCTCGAAAAACGCTTTAAAGAGGAGGTCGGCGAAACCATTCATGCCGTTATTCATGCGGAGAAACTGGAGAAGGCCCGCAGCCTGCTGGTATCGACGTCGCTGTCGATCAACGAAATATCACAGATGTGCGGCTACCCGTCGCTGCAGTATTTTTACTCGGTATTCAGGAAAGCGTATGACACTACGCCGAAAGAGTATCGGGAACGGTACAGCGAAGTGCTGATGTAATATCCGGCACCAAAGAAAACGCCTTCCGGTGGAAGGCGTTTTGCACAGATTACATATGCGCGGCGATTAAGCGCTGGTTATCCTGGTACATCGAAAACAGGTAGTTGTTATAACGCTGCCCCTGCGTGGAGTACCCTTTCAGCTTGTGGATCATCGTGCTTGCCGTGACTTCCTGGTCCGCTTTACGCAGCTTCGCGCGTGACTTACGGAACGAAGAGTAGGCAGGGTGCGTGTTCAGGTTCACCACGTAGGCATTCACCGAGTCTTTCACTGACTCAAACTGGGAATAGCCTTTCACCTTACCCGGCACATTTTGACAGCGCCCTTTGGTGCATTTCATACCAAAGAGGTTGTTATTATTCCGCGCCAGTTTTGACGTGCCCCAGCCGCTTTCTGCCGCCGCCATCGTCGCAACCATGCTGTTTGGAATAATATCCACGCGCTCTAACAGCGTGTTCCACGGAACACGACGGGTGTTACCGTTCCAGCTCACCTTATAGCGCTTTGAAATGTCTTTCAGGCGCGTACGCTCAGCAGGCGTCCAGCGGCTGTCGTACTGCTTAGACATAAGCCAGTTGCGATCCGCCGTAATCGCGGCATTTTGACTTGTAATATAAGGCATTACCGTCCGGAGAAACGCTTTTTTCCTTGGTGTCCCGGAAGGGTATTTTCGCAAATCAGGAAGTGAACTACTCTTTGCACTATTGCGAGAATACTCTTGTTTACTGCTTACCTTACTTTTACTCGTCGTCTTTATGACGTGGGCTTTTTTACTCGTTGTATCCGTGTGCGTCTTCGCAAGCACCTCACCCGAAACAGCCATGGTGAGTAACATGAGTATCGCGGCCCCAATTCGTCGAATGGGAGTCGATATCATTAGGTCTCCTGGTCGGATATAAACATTCCAACACCTTATTTTTTTCACAAATTTGAGAGCGGAATCTCAAATCTTACCAAAAATAGACGTCAAGAGCACCCAAAGAAATAGTCCAATTCCGAAACCATGTCACCTAAAAGTTGCTCGCGAGTGCCCCCATTAGCGAAAAATGTGCGCGATATTGCAGATAACTGACTCATTTTGCGCGAGATCACTCATCCCTTCGCGTACGCCTGGCGGAATGTGCCGGAGGAGGAGTTTTTCATCCACGCCCGGTGGCACACTGGTCAAAAATGCCGCGACAGGAAAATGGAATGAAACGCACTGTATTCGCGATGCTGATGTTACCCACACTGGCGCACGCTGGCTGGTCGGCTCCGGGGTTTGAGCACTTCAGCGCCGGGGGCACCGGCGAGTTTACCGCTCAGGCAACACTGACGAAGGGAACCCGCCCGCTGACCCTGCACGTGGATAACCGCTGCTGGCAGCCCGCAGAGGCGATAAAACTCAATGAGATGTTATCGCTCACCCCCTGCGAAGGTACACCGCCGCAGTGGCGAGTGTTCCGCGACGGCGAGTACCAGATGCGCATCGATACCCGCTCCGGCACCCCAACCCTGATGCTGACGGTACACAGTGAGCGCGCACAACCCGCCGCAGCCGCGCTGCGTCAGTGCCCGAGATGGGACGGAAAGCCGCTGACGATTGACGTCAGCAGCACCTTCCCTGAAGGCTCCGTGGTGCGCGATTTCTACAGTAAACAGACCGCAACGGTGCAAAACGGCAACATCACCCTACAACCGGCGGCCAACAGCAATGGCCTGCTGTTGCTTGAACGCGCCGAAACCGACAAACCCGCCCCCTTTAGCTGGCACAACGCCACGGTCTATTTCGTGCTGACCGACCGCTACGTCAATGGCGATCCGACAAACGACAACAGCTACGGACGCCATAAGGACGGCATGCAGGAGATTGGCACCTTCCACGGCGGCGATCTCAAAGGGCTGACCAGCAAACTCGACTATCTGCAGCAGCTTGGGGTCAACGCGCTGTGGATAAGCTCTCCGCTGGAGCAGATCCACGGCTGGGTGGGCGGAGGAACGAAAGGTGACTTCCCACATTATGCCTATCATGGCTATTACACCCAGGACTGGACGAAACTCGACGCGAACATGGGCCGTGAAGAGGATTTACGCCGCCTCATCGACGAAGCACACCGGCGTGGGATCCGGATCCTGTTTGACGTGGTGATGAACCACACGGGTTACGCCACGCTCGCCGACATGCAGGCGTTCCAGTTTGGCGCCTTATATCTGCAGGGCGAGGCGCTGAAAAAGACGCTGGGCGAACACTGGACCGACTGGAAACCCGGCGCGGGCCAAAGCTGGCACAGCTTTAACGACTACATCAACTTCAGCGACAAAGCCGCATGGGAAAAATGGTGGGGTAAAGCGTGGGTCCGCACCGACATCGGCGATTACGACAACCCCGGATTTGACGACCTGACCATGTCGCTGGCATTTCTGCCCGATCTTAAAACGGAATCCACCACAGCTTCCGGATTACCCCCTTTCTATCAGCACAAGCCCGATACCAACGCCAAAGCGATACCGGGCTACACCCCGCGAGATTACCTGATCCACTGGCTTAGTCAGTGGGTGCGCGACTACGGGATAGACGGTTTTCGCGTCGATACGGCAAAACACGTTGAGCTCGCGGCATGGCAACAGCTCAAAACCGAGGCAAGCCAGGCGCTGAAGGCATGGAAAGCCGCTCACCCTGATAAAAAACGGGATGATGCCCCCTTCTGGATGACCGGCGAATCCTGGGGCCACGGGGTCATGCAGAGTGAATATTATCGTCATGGCTTCGACGCAATGATCAACTTCGACTATCAGGAGCAGGCGGCGAAGGCGGTGGACTGCCTGGCCGATATGGATCTCACCTGGCAGCAGATGGCAGACAAACTGCAGCAGTTTAACGTGCTGAGCTATCTCTCTTCGCACGATACGCGTCTGTTCCGTGAAGGGGGTCAACGCGCCGCCGAACTGCTCCTGCTGGCACCGGGCAGCGTACAGATCTATTACGGAGATGAATCCTCACGCCCGTTCGGCCCCACCGGCTCCGACCCGCTGCAGGGCACGCGCTCGGATATGAACTGGCAGGATGTCGACGGGAAAGCGGCGTTGAGCGTTGCGCACTGGCAGATGCTGGGGCAGTTCCGCGCCCGCCATCCCGCGATCGGCGAAGGCAAGCAAACCACGCTGTCGCTGAAGGCGGGCTACGGTTTTGCGCGCAAGCATAACGGCGACAGCGTCATGGTGATATGGGCGGGGAACCGGTAAGCCTGACAATCCCCTCTTCCTGCGCGGAGAGGGGAGACTCAAACAGCATAACTCACCTAATAAATGCAAATATTACGCATAAAACAATAAAACCCGTCCTCTCTCCCGATTTGCACCCGCACGATGCTAGCGTTATGGTTACCCACTTTCATAATAAGCTCGACAGAACACCTGCTATGACCTTTTCACTTTTCGGCGACAAATTTACCCGCCATTCAGGCATTACCCGCCTGATGGAGGATCTCAATGACGGGCTGCGCACACCGGGCGCCATCATGCTCGGCGGCGGAAACCCGGCGCAAATTCCCCAGATGAATACCTATTTCCAGACGCTGCTCGCGCAGATGCTGGAAAACGGTAGCGCGACCGATGCGCTGTGCAATTACGATGGCCCTCAGGGAAAAACCGAGCTGCTGACACGCCTTGCCAGCATGCTGCGTGACGAACTGGGTTGGGAGATAGAACCACAGAATATTGCACTAACAAACGGCAGTCAGAGCGCGTTTTTCTACTTGTTCAATCTCTTCGCCGGACGTCGCGCTGACGGCAGCACCAAAAAAGTGCTGTTCCCGCTGGCGCCGGAGTACATTGGGTACGCTGATTCTGGTCTCGAAGAGGATCTGTTTGTCTCCGCGCGCCCGAATATCGAACTGCTGCCGGAAGGTCAGTTCAAGTATCACGTCGACTTTGAACACCTGCATATTGGTGAAGAGACGGGGATGATCTGCGTTTCGCGCCCGACCAATCCAACCGGCAACGTCATTACCGACGATGAACTGATGAAACTGGATGCGCTGGCCAACCAGCATGATATTCCACTGGTGATTGATAACGCCTACGGCGTGCCGTTCCCGGGGATTATCTTCAGCGAGGCACGCCCGCTGTGGAACCCGAATATCGTGCTGTGCATGAGCCTCTCCAAGCTCGGCCTGCCGGGCAGTCGCTGCGGCATTATTATCGCCAATGAGAAAATCATCACCGCCATTACCAATATGAACGGCATCATCAGCCTTGCGCCGGGCGGAATCGGGCCGGCAATGATGTGTGAGATGATTAAGCGCAACGATCTGCTGCGCCTGTCAAATGAGGTGATTAAGCCGTTCTATTACCAGCGCGTTCATGAAACGATCGCCACCATTCGCCGCTATTTACCGGAAGAACGCTGCCTTATCCATAAACCTGAGGGTGCGATTTTCCTATGGTTGTGGTTCAAGGATCTGCCGATTACCACCGAACTGCTCTACCAGCGCCTGAAGAAACGCGGCGTACTGATGGTGCCAGGTGATTACTTCTTCCCGGGGCTGGATAAGCCATGGCCTCATACCCATCAGTGTATGCGCATGAACTACGTGCCAGATCCGGAAAAAATTGAAGCGGGTGTGAAAATACTCGCTGAAGAGATTGAAACCGCGTGGCGCGAAAGTAATTGTTAAAATATCCGGCCCTTATTCCAGGGGCCTTATTTTTTTGTCTTTACTATCCGCCGGACAAGGATATATTCTATTTCCTGTCAAATAATAATTTTTCTGGACGCAGGTCAAATAAAAAAGCCTAACTAATTTAACCGACACTTTATTAAATATTTATCTTTTTAAGTGACAACTAAATCATACCAAATTCCATCTTATTGTTTTTAAAATCAAAATAAAGAATAAACAACACACTTATCATGGTTAAAATAATACCTCAACAACCTCTGATCGTTATATTCAGCCGAAATACACAATCCTGAAATAGCACATATACTTTTTATTACGCCGCTCGGCGTTTTATTTAGTGGAGTGTTTCTATGCTACCAAATAACGTTAGTCGCGTCAGCGTGATTGCTGTCGCGGTACTGCTTGCATTTTCTCTTTCAGCCTGTAGCGGAAGCGGCGGCGGGTCACATTCATCTGCCAAAAATAACCCAACCACAGAGACGGATGGCGGCACGGGTACGGATAGCGGCAGTGGATCCACAGCCAATAACGGAGGCACTGGAGGCTCGGGCTCTGGTGGAACGAATACCGGTGGTGGCGGAACCGATACTGATGGTGGAGGCGGCACGGACGGCGGCACTTCAACCGCCAGCGTCAACAATGTATTGAGTGATACCGGTAAAACCGTGACCAGCGTTGGCAACACGCTGGACGAGCTGGGTAGCCAGCTGTCGTCAGATAACCCTGTGACGTCGACCGTTTCCACCACCGTCAGCGGACTCGGCGGCGCCGTTTCAACCCTCGGCACCGGCGTGACAACCGGCATTGGCGACCCCAGCAATAGTGATGGTGTTGGCACCACGCTGCAGGGCGTGACCACAACCGTGACGTCGCTCGGAAACACCGTGTCCACGGTGGGTGGCGATCTGGCCAGTTCAACCTCAGGTACACCGCTTGGCGGCGTTACCGGACTCACGGGCAACGTCGTGGACAGCGCCGGGCAGCTTGTCAGCAGCACCGGCAGCGGCTTGACCTCAGCGGTCAGCAGCCCCGCCGTCTCCCAGCTGACAACCAATACCACCACGGTGGTGAACAGTACGCTTGGCGGCGTTCAGAACGTCACACAAACCGTCGGAACAACCACCGGGCTGGGCACGCCGGTGAATGGTCTGCTGACACAGGTGGGTAACACCGTCAGCGGAGCAGGCAGCAGCATCAGCGACAGTAACAGCAACCTCAGCGGCGTCGGCCAGGTGGTGCAAAACGTCGGGCAGACCGTCACCGATGTGGGGGGACTCGTCCAACCTACTACCTCAACCAGCTCTGCGGGAACCAGTCTCACAGCCAGTGTGAGCACAAGCACTACACAAAGTTCAACCTCAACCAGCCCGCTTAGCGGACTCAAGACGCTCACCGGCAGCCTGCTGGGTACACAAAAGTAATTTTTCCCGTCCTTTTGCGCCCCGTGCTGCGGGGCGCGATTTACAGCAATGTTCACCCACGGCTTAGGGTGTCTGGAACAGGGATTTCACGATGAAAAATATCCTTTTCACCTCACTGAGCGGGCTGGTTATTCTCAGCATGGCGCGCGCTGACACGCTGCCTTCCCTTATCGATCCCAACAACCCGGCTCAGGTTTCACACAACGTGGCGCAGCCTGCCCAGACCCCGGCACCCGCCGTCACGGTACAAAAACCCACGACCTGGTTGACCCCGGAGACCCCCATTCAGGTCAATCATATTCAGTTTATCGGCGGCACGCGTTATCCCTTAAAAGAGCTGCTGGCGCCCTTTCGTCCCTACGCCAAAAAAACGGTACCGCTGAAAACATTAACCGCACTGGTTAATGACATTACCGAGCGCTACAAAGCCGATGGATACCCACTCTCCTACGCCTGGCTGCCGGACAACAATTTCCAGAAGGGTAATATCAGGATCGTACTGGTCGAAGGCTATATCGCCCACAGCGATATTCAGAGCAATAACCCCAATATCGCCGCCCGGCTAAAACGCTTGTCCGAAAAAATCATGCAGGAAAAGCCGCTCACCCAGGAGACATTCGATCGCTACAGCCAGCTGATGACCCGCACACCCGGCGTGCCGGTGAAGGCCAACGCGCGATTACCGACCAATATTTATGGCGCCGCTGCCATGCAGATCACCGGCAATGAGCAACGACGTTGGGATATCTCCTCCACCCTCGACTCACGTAAAGGCCAGGATCTGCTGATGCTGAACGGCACGCTCAGCAATCTGACCTCATATGGCGACAGGCTTGGGGTCGCCACGCTGGTGCCGCTGGATAACAACACCCGTAAAACCTATGTGGGGCTCAACTGGCAACAATTTTTGAACGATGAAGGGCTGAGTATGCAGCTGAAGGGGAGCTATTATCGTGAAAAACCGCGCGATTTCACGCCGCTGATTTACCTGCCTGGCAACATTAAAGTGGAATCGCGGCAGGAATCGACCCAGTACAACGGCGGCGCGACCTTTAGCTACCCGCTGATACTGAGGCAAAAAGCGCAGCTCAACATCTCAGGCGGCATGGACTATACCGACAGGCGGGATGATTATGATTTACAAGCCAAAATACAGGGTAAGGCCTATAAGCTTGACCCGCTGCATCAGCATACCCGCTACCCGGCGCTGGAGGCCGGGATCAATGGGGCATATCAGTTTACGACCGCCAGCATCAGCAGCCGCCTGACGCTGCGTCAGGGAATTGACGGAATGGGAGCGGATGCCATACCTGCGCAAAACAGCGATCTTAACTTTACGTTGTCGAAGGGCTATCTCGACGCCGCCTGGCTGATTGACAAAAAATGGCGTTTATCGACCTCACTCGAAGGGGGCTGGTCCAGCAATAGTCTGCCGGAGCCGGAAAGGGTCAGTTTTGGCGCGCAACGTTTCGGGCGCGGATACCAGGATGGCGAGGCGAGCGGCGATTACGGCTATGGCGGACAGCTGGAACTGCGTTACATGCACATGCGCAAAGAGAGCAAGTGGCTTGCCACCGTTCAGCCCTATCTGCTCACTGATACCGCGCAAACCTGGTTTAATCAGAAGGGGTTTATCCACCAGCGGCTGGGTTCTGTCGCCGCCGGGGTAACGATCGGCGACAACCGTCATTACAGTCTGACGCTTGAAGCGGCGCGCCCGGTGGGAGATGTACCCGTCGATGCCAGCAAACGCGACTGGCGCTACAGCCTGACGGTAACGTGGAATTTCAATCAACTGCTGTGAGTACGGCGTTCAGCCGGAGTTGATATGCTCCTTACAGTACCGCCGTTTCCAGACTGCGGGATGATGCTCATACGTCGAAAATATATGCTGAATAGAGTTCAAAAAATCGGAAACACAGAGTTCTGTGTGTCAACAATGAGTGCTATCTAATCACCATACATCGCTGTTATCGTGCAACAGTAATAGATAGATGACCTGCAATCATTTAGTTAAGATATATAATATATCAAGAAGATTTATTTATAAAGAGATGCGTTGTTATCGTCCTCAAAGCCAGAGTTGTGATCTAACCCTCGGTTTTATTCTTCGGTATCATATAACTAATAAAAGATTCAATGAAATGCGATTTAGTGTTATCCCGTCATTAAACACAGCAATGTAAGGACATCTCATGGAATTCATTGAAAAATTAAGTTCACTATCTAACAAAATAAAACAACAAACCGACGTAATTAACACAGAAGAAGCGACAAAAACTGCGTTTGTAATGCCTTTCATCCACAATGTATTAGGATATGATGTTTTTGATCCTTCAGAAGTTATTCCTGAGTTTGTCTGTGATATTGGAACAAAAAAGGGAGAAAAAATTGACTATGCGATAATGAAAAACAATGATGTTCAGATACTTATAGAATGTAAGAAAATAGGAGAGCCATTAAACATAAATCATGCATCACAACTTTTCAGATATTTTCATGTTACCAATGCCAGAATTTCCATTTTAACAAATGGTCAGATTTATAAATTCTACACTGACCTTGATGCAGCGAACAAAATGGATGAGAAACCATTTTTAGAAGTAGATCTTCTTGATATTGATGAAAACATAATTCCAGAATTAAAAAAGCTAACCAAAACATCTTTTGATCTCGAGTCAATCATCAATGCTGCTGGTGAGTTAAAATATGTTAGCCAAATTAAAAAGATCCTTCACTCTCAACTCATTAACCCCGAAGACGACTTCGTTAAATTTTTCGCTTCACGGGTCTATGATGGGATTTTGACTCAAAAAGTTAGAGAGTCATTCTTAAATCTCACGAAAAAAGCCGCCAGCCAGTATATAAATGATCAGATCAATGAAAGACTAAAGTCTGCTATTACAGGTGTTGCCCCACCAGCCGTCGAATCTCAAAGTGCAACGCAGGAGAATGACGAAGATGTGCTGAAAGATGAAAGTGATGTCATAACGACCTTAGAGGAACTGGAGGGTTATCATATCGTTAAAGCAATAACCAGAGCAGTACTTGATGCTCCGCGGATCACTCACAGGGATACCAAGAGCTATTTTGGCATCCTCGTAGATGATAATAATCGTAAGCCTCTGTGCCGTTTGCATTTTAATCGAACACAAAAGTACATTGGGCTTTTTGATCCTGATAAAAATGAAACTCGTCATCCTATTACTACGGTTGATGACATTTATTCCTTTGCCGATGCACTGAAAACGACGGCGGCACTCTACAATTAAACGTCTCAGGCCGCCCCATGGCGGCCTGAACAGGACAGCGCTAAAACAGTCCCAGCGGCTTATCCGAATAACTGACCAGCAGACATTTGGTTTGCTGGTAGTGTTCCAGCATCATTTTATGCGTTTCACGCCCAATTCCTGACTGCTTGTAGCCGCCAAAGGCCGCATGCGCCGGGTAGGCATGATAGCAGTTCGTCCATACGCGTCCGGCCTGGATGCCACGCCCCATTTTGTAGGCCAGATTGCCGTTACGGCTCCAGACACCTGCGCCTAAGCCATACTGGGTGTCGTTGGCAATGTCCAGCGCCTCCTCCATTGTTTTGAAGGTGGTGACCGCCAGAACAGGGCCAAAAATCTCCTCCTGGAAGACGCGCATATCGTTCCTGCCGAACAGGATCGTCGGCTCAAGGTAGTAGCCATCCTGCAGATCGCCGCCCAGCACTTTACGCCGGCCGCCGGTCAGAACATCCGCCCCCTCTTTCTTACCAATATCGATGTAATTGAGTATCGTGTCCATCTGCCCGTGGGAAACCTGCGCCCCCATCTGCGTGACTGTATCGAGAGGGTTACCGCTGCGAATCGACTCTACGCGACGGATCGCGCGCTCCATAAAGCGCTCATAGATTGACTCCTGTACCAGCGCCCGGCTTGGACAGGTACAGACTTCCCCCTGGTTAAAAGCAAACAGGGCAAACCCCTCCAGCGCCTTATCAAAGAACGCGTCTTCTTCGTCCATCACGTCGGCAAAGAAAATGTTGGGCGACTTCCCGCCCAGCTCAAGGGTGACCGGAATGATGTTCCGGGTCGCGTACTGCATAATTTGCTGACCCACTTCGGTTGAGCCGGTAAAGGCCACCTTGGCAATGCGTCCCGAGGTGGCGAGGTATTCGCCAATTTCTCCCCCGGCACCGTTGACCACGTTGATCACCCCCGGCGGCAGCAGATCGCCAATCACCTCCATCAGCAGCAGCACCGACAGCGGCGTCAGGCGCGCGGGCTTCAGCACAATACAGTTACCCGCAGCCAGCGCCGGCGCCATTTTCCAGCTCGCCATTAACAGCGGGAAGTTCCACGGAATGATCTGGCCAACCACCCCCAGCGGTTCATGGAAGTGGTAAGCCACGGTTTCGCTGTCGACTTCGCTTATCCCGCCCTCCTGCGCGCGGATACAGGAGGCAAAGTAGCGGAAATGATCGATCGCCAGCGGTACGTCGGCGGCCATGGTTTCACGAATCGGCTTGCCGTTATCCCAGGTCTCCGCGGTCGCCAGCAGCTC
>JAFACP010000341.1 GCA_023425455.1 Pseudomonadota bacterium
CTGAGACAACATCTGGCAAGGCTGGGACGGAAGTCACTGTCGTTCTCAAAATCGGTGGAGCTGCATGACAAGGTCATCGGGCATTATCTGAACATAAAACACTATCAGTAAGTTGGAGTCATTACCCGGTTTTTTTATTTTAGAATGATGATTCTGGCATAGTAGAGGAATTCAATCGTGGAATATGCATTGTTAAGCAACAATCAGAAGATGCCAATGGCAGGTTTTGGCGTCTTCCAGGTAACGGACAAAGAAGAGTGTAAGCAGTCGGTATTGGCTGCGATTCGCGCGGGCTATCGCCTTATCGATACTGCAGCCGTTTACGATAATGAAGATGCCGTCGGTGAGGCTGTGCGTGAGGCGATCGCCGAAGGTTTGTGTACCCGCGACGAGCTGTTCATTACCTCAAAACTGTGGGTCCAGGACATGGCCAGCTACGAGGCGGCTAAAGCCGGGATCGCTGCTTCGCTAGAAAAATCAGGGCTGGAATATTTTGACCTCTATTTACTCCATCAGGCCATGGGGGATTATTTCAGTGCCTGGCGAGCGCTGGAGGATGCCTTCGACGCCGGCAAACTGAAAGCCATCGGGGTCTCCAATTTCTACGCTCACGTATTAGCCAATTTCTGCGAAACCGTCAGGATCCGGCCAATGGTCAATCAGGTTGAACTGCATCCCTACTTTGCGCAACCTGCCGCGCTTGAAACCATGAAGTATTACAACGTCCAGCCGGAAGCCTGGGCTCCGTTAGGCGGCGGAAGACATAAGCCTTATGAGAATGAGATGCTGCAGGGCATTGCCGACGCCCATAAAAAAACCATTGCCCAGGTCGTTCTGCGCTGGAACGTGCAGCGCGGTGTCACGGTCATTCCTAAATCCACGCATCAGGAACGTATCGCAGAGAACTTTGCCATCTGGGACTTCTCATTGACTGAGAGTGAAATGGCGCAAATCAGCGCGCTGGATTTAGGCTACGTTGGTGATGCCGTGAAACACTTTAACCCTGAGTTTGTTCGCGGCTGTCTTGGCGTCAAAATTCATGACTGATTCAAGGCTTATCTGTGTCACCTGCACGGGCCAGAGAAAATGTTCATAAGCTCAGTCGCGCTTTAACGCTCAGCGTGGGCAGCTGACTTACGTCCGCCCACGCAATCTCACCTCCCGTCGCCCCGCTAAAAAGAGCGGTTCTCCGCGCTAATCATTGACACCGATGATGAATCGAACTCTTATAAAGCGTCTGCGTTAGGCCTGAGCGGAAGGCCGCCACGCTGCTGTCGTGCCGCTGTCAGGCTGCTGTCGGGTTCCTGTCGTGGTGTTATGCGTATCCCCTGGCAACACTGTCTCCCTGACAACACACTACCCGGAGAAGGACAATGAGTGAGATGAATCAAATCAGGGCGCTGCGTCTGAAAAAAGCCTGGTCGCAGGAACAACTGGCTGAATTATCTGGCCTGAGCACACGAACGGTACAGCGGATCGAGAGCGGTGAGCGACCGGGGCTGGAGACGCTGAGCGCCTTAGCCGCCGTGTTTGAGGTGAGCGTGACGGAACTTTCCCCGACGGAAAACCCTGGCGATAACGAACGCGACCGGCAAATTCTCGACGCCAGAGCGCGAATTGCCGGAGAAGGGCGCTTTTTCCGCTCAGTCATTACGGCGACTGTCGTCTGCCTGCTGCTGTGGGTGCTGAACGACGTCACCTCGCCAGACAGCAACTGGGCGTTATGGGTTGCGGCTATCTGGCTGGCGTTGCTTGTGGTGAAGGGGATGAGGCTATTTGTCTTCAGCGGCCTGATTGGCAAATGGCAGCACAAACGGCTGCAGCAGCTGCTGCGCAAATAGACCGCGCCAGTTAAACAATGTCTGTTTCAGTGGCTTGATTTGTTCGGCTGACGGTCTGTTATCCACGGCCACGGAACAGACGCCCGCAGGAAAGAGTGGGCCGCATCACCTGCCGGCGTGGCGTGGCCCCTTTGCGCTGTGGGTAAACCGCAGGCTTAACACGTAAAAAAGCTAATGTTATGAAATAAAAGGATTTTATCCGCGCTGCCGCTCTGGAGATGTCATCCGGCTTAAGGGGGAAATAAACACGGACGCCGGGAAGGGGCCCGTTCTGGTTTGTCGGTGCAGATTTGCACTAAGTCAGGCTTGTCTGAAAACAGGGCAGTTTTTTGCTAGGATATAAGCGGTGATGTATTTATCTGGTCACGCATTAATCAAATGGAATGAATAATTTTATGAGTGAGAACGAAACTATCCCAAAGAAGCCCACAAGCCAGATTAACAAAGCGGTATTTTATACATCTGCTTTGTTAATTTTCCTTCTTGTCGCCTTCGCCGCTATCTTTCCGGACGTTGCCGACAAAAATTTCAAACTGCTGCAGCAACAGATTTTCACCAACGCCAGCTGGTTCTATATCCTTGCAGTAGCCTTGATCCTGCTCAGCGTCACCTTTCTGGGTCTGTCGCGCTACGGCGACATTAAGCTCGGGCCGGACCATGCGCAGCCCGATTTTAGCTATCACTCCTGGTTCGCCATGCTGTTTTCGGCCGGGATGGGCATTGGTCTGATGTTTTTCGGCGTCGCCGAGCCGGTGATGCACTATCTTTCGCCGCCGGTCGGGACTCCTGAGACCGTGGAAGCGGCGAAGCAGGCAATGCGTCTGACCTTCTTCCACTGGGGACTGCACGCCTGGGCGATTTACGCCATTGTGGCGCTGATCCTCGCATTTTTCAGCTACCGCCACGGTTTGCCGCTGACCCTGCGTTCCGCCCTTTACCCGATTATCGGCGACCGTATTCACGGCCCGATCGGCCATGCTGTCGATATTTTCGCAGTCATCGGTACCGTGTTTGGGGTGGCGACGTCGCTCGGCTATGGCGTCCTGCAGGTGAATGCCGGTCTGAATCATCTCTTCGGCGTGCCGATCAACGAGACGGTGCAGGTGATCCTTATCGTGGTGATCACCGGTCTGGCGACGATCTCGGTTGTCTCCGGTCTGGATAAGGGCATCCGCATTCTGTCCGAGCTCAACCTTGGGCTGGCGCTGCTGCTGCTGGCGCTGGTTCTGCTGTTAGGGCCAACTGTACTGCTGCTTAAGTCCTTCGTTGAGAATACCGGCGGCTATCTCTCCGAGCTGGTCAGTAAAACCTTCAACCTGTACGCCTATGAGCCGAAGTCCAGCAACTGGCTGGGTGGCTGGACGTTACTGTACTGGGGATGGTGGCTCTCCTGGTCACCGTTCGTGGGCATGTTTATCGCCCGCGTCTCGCGTGGCAGAAC
>JAFACP010000399.1 GCA_023425455.1 Pseudomonadota bacterium
ATACCGTAGAGATCCGTTAACGCAGTTTGACTTCCCCAGGCATAGTTTTGCACTGAGTTGATGAGTTTTTGCATTATCAAGCCCTGATTCAAATGTGGAATTAACTCCCGGTATTAAAGCAATAAACCGGGCGAAAGTAACCTGCGCATGTAAAAAGTCGTACTAGTCTCAGTTTTTGTTAAAAAATTGTGTAGGATAAGCTAACTCGCTTTTAAGGGGGCAGCGGAACATCTGCCCTGAATAATCAGACCGAAGCAGTAAGTGAGAGAACAATGTCGAATAAACCCTTTCATTATCAGGATCCTTTTCCCCTCAGTAAGGATCAAACCGAATATTATCTGTTAACCCGCGATCACGTCTCTGTCTCTGAATTCGAAGGGCAGGCGATCCTCAAAGTTGACCCGCAGGCGCTGACGTTACTGGCCCAGCACGCTTTTCACGATGCCTCTTTTATGCTGCGGCCGGCGCATCAGCAGCAGGTTGCCGACATCCTGAGCGACCCGCAGGCCAGCGAAAACGATAAGTATGTTGCCCTGCAGTTTCTGCGTAACTCTGACATCGCCGCCAAAGGCATTTTGCCGACCTGCCAGGACACCGGCACGGCGATCATCGTTGGTAAAAAAGGCCAGCGCGTCTGGACCGGCGGCGGTGATGAGGCGGCGCTCGCGCACGGCGTCTACAACACCTATACCGAAGATAACCTGCGCTATTCGCAAAACGCGGCGCTGGATATGTATAAAGAGGTCAACACCGGCACCAACCTGCCGGCGCAGATTGACCTCTACAGCGTCGATGGCGACGAATACAAATTCCTCTGCATCGCCAAAGGCGGCGGCTCCGCTAACAAGACCTACCTTTACCAGGAGACCAAAGCGCTGCTGAGCCCGGGCAAGCTGAAGAGCTATCTGGTCGAGAAGATGCGCACCCTCGGCACCGCCGCGTGCCCGCCATACCATATCGCGTTTGTGATTGGCGGAACCTCGGCAGAAAGCACGCTGAAAACCGTTAAGCTGGCGTCGACCAAATACTACGACGGCCTGCCGACCGAAGGGAACGAGCATGGCCAGGCGTTCCGCGACGTTCAGCTCGAACAGGAGCTGCTGCTGGAGGCGCAGAATCTGGGGCTCGGCGCGCAGTTCGGCGGCAAATACTTCGCCCACGATATCCGCGTCATTCGCCTGCCGCGCCACGGCGCCTCCTGCCCGGTGGGAATGGGCGTCTCGTGCTCCGCTGACCGTAACATCAGGGCGAAAATCAACCGCGACGGCGTGTGGATCGAAAAACTGGAGAACAATCCGGGGAAATATATCCCGGAAGCGCTGCGTAAAGCGGGTGAGGGCGAAGCGGTTCACGTCGACCTGAACCGTCCGATGAGCGAGATCCTGGCGCAGCTGTCGCAGTATCCCGTGTCAACACGCCTCTCCCTGAACGGGACTATCATCGTCGGTCGCGATATCGCGCACGCGAAGCTGAAAGAGCGTCTGGATAACGGCGAAGGGCTGCCGCAGTACATTAAAGATCACCCCATCTATTACGCCGGCCCGGCGAAAACGCCGGAAGGGTACGCTTCTGGCTCCCTGGGGCCTACCACCGCAGGACGCATGGACTCCTACGTTGACCAGTTGCAGGCCAATGGTGGCAGTATGATCATGCTGGCAAAAGGCAACCGCAGCCAGCAGGTGACGGATGCCTGTCACAAGCATGGCGGCTTCTACCTGGGCAGCATTGGTGGCCCGGCGGCGGTGCTGGCGCAGGGCAGCATCAAGAGCCTGGAGTGCGTGGAGTACCCGGAGCTGGGCATGGAGGCGATCTGGAAAATCGAAGTGGAAGACTTCCCGGCGTTTATCCTGGTGGATGATAAAGGAAATGACTTCTTCAAACAGATCCAGTCCTCGCAATGCGCAGCCTGCGTAAAGTAGGTTAAAAACCGGTGCGGGCGGCGTGAAGCGGCCCGCACCGTCAAAGAGCGCACAAAGCGCCATGCAGTAATATCGAATCGAATAATACTTATCCTGACAGGCATGTGAGCGATGTCTTCAACTTCATTGTTATCAAGGAGAAAGTATGACAACGGTACGCAGTGAGAAAGATTCGATGGGCGCCATCGACGTCCCGGCCGACAAGCTATGGGGCGCGCAAACCCAGCGCTCGCTGGAACATTTCCGCATCTCTACCGAGAAAATGCCCGTCTCGCTGATCCACGCCCTGGCGTTGACCAAGCGTGCGGCAGCGCAGGTTAATCAGGATCTGGGCCTGCTGGCGGCAGACAAGGCCAAGGCCATCATCAGCGCGGCTGACGAAGTGCTGGCCGGTCTTCACTCTGACGAATTTCCGCTCGCCATCTGGCAAACCGGCTCGGGTACCCAGAGCAACATGAACATGAATGAAGTGCTGGCGAACCGGGCGAGCGAACTGCTCGGCGGGGTGCGCGGCATGGAGCGGAAGGTTCACCCTAATGATGACGTGAACAAGAGCCAAAGCTCCAACGATGTCTTTCCGACGGCGATGCACGTCGCCGCGACGATCGCGCTGCGCCAGCAGCTTCTCCCGCCGCTTGTGGCGCTGAAAAGCACCCTTCATGAGAAAGCCGAAGCCTTTCGCGAGATTGTGAAAATTGGCCGTACCCACCTGCAGGACGCCACGCCGCTGACCCTCGGGCAGGAGATCTCTGGCTGGGTGGCGATGCTTGAGCACAACCTGAGGCATATCGACGCCAGCTTGCCGCACCTGGCCGAGCTGGCGCTGGGCGGCACGGCCGTGGGG
>JAFACP010000421.1 GCA_023425455.1 Pseudomonadota bacterium
ATCCTGCACCGTGTGCATAAAGGCGATGGTATCGCCGTGCTCCAGCGCATCAAGATGTACGTTCGCCACGCCTTCCATTTTTTCCGGTAGCTGGGTCAGTTCGAAATAGTGGGTCGCAAACAGGGTCATGGCCTTGATTTTATTCGCCAGACTCTCCGCACAGGCCCATGCCAGCGACAGGCCGTCGTAAGTCGAGGTGCCGCGACCGATCTCATCCATCAACACCAGGCTGTCTTCCGTGGCATTGTGCAGAATATTGGCGGTTTCCGTCATCTCCACCATGAAGGTCGAACGGCCACTTGCCAGATCGTCCGCCGCGCCGACGCGGGTAAAGATACGGTCGACGGGACCAATCTCCGCCTTCTGCGCCGGAACGTAACTGCCAATATACGCAAGCAGCGCAATCAGCGCAGTTTGACGCATATAGGTGCTTTTACCCCCCATATTGGGACCGGTAATAATCAGCATTCTTCGCTGCGGGGAGAGGCTCAGCGGGTTGGCAATAAAGGGCTCATTCAGCACCTGCTCAACGACCGGGTGGCGACCTTCGGTAATGCGGATCCCGGGTTTATCGCTGAACGCTGGGCAGGTGTAGTTCAGCGCTTCGGCACGTTCCGCCAGGTTCACCAGTACATCCAGCTCCGCCAGCGCGCTTGCGCTGAGCTGCAGGTCGGCCAGGTGCGGCATCAGCATGTCGAACAGCTCATCGTACAGCTGTTTTTCCAGCGCCAGCGCCTTGCCCTTCGACGTCAGGACCTTATCCTCATACTCTTTCAGCTCAGGAATAATGTAGCGCTCGGCATTTTTCAGCGTCTGACGACGAACGTAATGGATAGGTGCCAGGTGGCTTTGCCCGCGGCTGATCTGAATGTAATAGCCGTGCACCGCGTTATAACCCACTTTCAGGGTGTCGAGGCCCAGGCGTTCACGCTCGCGAATTTCCAGCTTGTCGAGGTAGTCCGTTGCGCCGTCTGCCAGCGCGCGCCACTCATCCAGCTCTTCATTGTAGCCCGGGGCGATAACGCCGCCGTCGCGAACCAACACCGGCGGGGAATCAATGATGGCGCGCTCAAGCAGTTCGCGCAGTTCACTAAACTCACCCATCGTTTCACGCAGTTTTTGCACCGGCGCGCTGTCGACTTCCGCCAGCTGCGCGCGCAGTTCCGGCAACTGCTGGAAGGCGTGACGCATCCGGGCAAGATCGCGCGGTCGCGCCGTGCGCAGAGCCAGACGCGCCAGAATACGCTCCAGATCGCCAACCTGGCGCAGAACCGGCTGCAGTTCACTAAAGCGATCCTGCAGGGCGGCGATAGTTTGCTGACGGCTGATAAGCGTTTCCGTATGGCGGATTGGCATATGCAGCCAGCGCTTGAGCATACGGCTGCCCATCGGGGTGACGGTACTGTCGAGCACGGCGGCCAGCGTATTTTCCACTCCGCCGGCCAGGTTCTGGGTAATTTCCAGATTACGACGCGTGGCGGCATCCATGATGATGCTGTCCTGCTGACGCTCCATGGTAATGGCGCGAATATGGGGCAGCGCCGTGCGCTGAGTGTCTTTCACATACTGCAGCAGACAGCCCGCGGCGCACAGGCCGCGCGGGGCGTTTTCCACGCCAAAGCCAATCAGGTCGCGTGTGCCAAACTGCATATTCAGCTGCTGGCGAGCGGTATCGATTTCAAACTCCCAGAGCGGGCGACGGCGCAGACCGCGTCGCCCCTCGATGAGCGACATTTCGGCAAAGTCCTCGGCATACAGCAGCTCGGCGGGGTTGGTCCGCTGCAGCTCAGCCGCCATGGTTTCGCGGTCGGAGGGTTCGCTCAGACGAAAACGGCCGGAGCTGATATCCAGCGTTGCGTAGCCAAACCCCTTACCATCCTGCCACAGCGCGGCCAGCAGATTATCCTGACGCTCCTGCAGCAACGCTTCGTCGCTGATGGTGCCGGGGGTAACGATACGTACCACTTTACGCTCGACCGGTCCTTTTGACGTGGCAGGATCGCCAATCTGTTCGCAAATTGCGACCGACTCGCCCTGATTGACCAGCTTTGCGAGGTAGTTTTCAACGGCATGGTGCGGGATGCCCGCCATCGGAATTGGCTCACCCGCAGATGCGCCGCGTTTGGTCAAAGAAATATCAAGCAGCTGCGACGCGCGTCTGGCGTCGTCATAAAACAGCTCGTAGAAATCGCCCATACGATAAAACAGCAGAATTTCCGGATGCTGGGCTTTCAGCTTCAGGTACTGCTGCATCATGGGCGTGTGAGAATCTAAATTATCTATTTCGCTCATTCGCTTGTGATGTCCATTCTCGGTAATTTAACTGAGTGAGTCATTGTTGTTGTTGTCGTTCGTTCATCGTAACTCACTGAATTTCATAAACGCCTGCGTGCCTTTTCCGGCGTTCGTCGCGGGTATGATAACGGAGTCTGCCGGACAGGAAAACAGCAGGGCAAGCGTCGGTCGGGCAAAACGGTAAAATGTGAGCCAGCAGAGACGGTAAGCACCGACCGCGTCCTGGCAGGCAAGGTATGAGGCCGGTGGCGCCGGATATCAACGTCGATGAGCTGGCCACCTCGTTCCGGACCGCCGATCGTCCCTTACTGTGGCAGTTTCTGTCGCTGTACGTCTCGGATAACGCAACACATGCCGAGATCATTTTCCATAAGCCAGCGCTCCGTTGCGCGTACCTGCTAAACCATGCTGAGGCCATCACGCAGTACTACACCCTGCATATCAGGCTTGATGCGCTCTACATTGTTATCAATACCCTCTGGTTAGTGGTTTTATCTCTGCCGGGCACCGCTCTGGCACGCTCGATCCGCAAAAGTGATTATGGTATTCGCCTGGGCGGGGACGCGTTCGTGCTAATACTTATCGACTCCTCGCTGGCGAAATCACGTGATGTGATCGAGAGTACGCAGCAACATTTGCGCGCCGTCGACGAGGAAAATATGGTGGCCTTCCCGCTGAGGATGCGCAGGGTTACGCGGTCTCGTCGCCCATCAGCTCAATCACGATCCGTCCATGCTCCACGCCCACTCTCACCCGGGAGTGGGTAGTGAACCCGGCTTTTTCCAGCCAGTCACCCTTCAGGCTCAGCGCCGCATGAATGCTGTAGCGCGTCGGGATTTTAGTTTTACGATCTTCATGGCGTTTTCTGAAATAGCCCACCTTCAGGTGGCGATAGGGTTTGTCGACAGGGATGTTTTGCATGGGCTCTCCTGGTGATGTGGACAACGGGAATTAAATTTACTGGATAAAATACCAGTAAAAATGGCGTAGGGGAGGCTTAAAACTGGAAGGCGTATTCAGAAAACAGAATGCAACGGCTGAAATCTGAAGTATAAATGGTATTATAAATGCACTTTATTGTCCGGTAGGCCGCTATGTCAGGTAAACGTATTACGCGCGAAAAAAAGACGATCGCCAAAATGATCGCCCTTTATGAACGTCAGTGTCCTCAGGCCAGTCAGGAGGCAGGGCATTATCCGGCGCTCAATGCCTATGCCGATAAACGTCTGGATAAGTGCCTGTTTGGTGAAGAAAAGCCCGCCTGTAAACAGTGCCCCGTACACTGTTACCAGCCCGCCCGGCGTGAAGAGATGAAACAGATTATGCGCTGGGCCGGACCGAGAATGCTCTGGCGTCATCCGCTTCTGACCCTTCGCCATCTGCTTGACGACCGTCGCCCGGTACCGGCGTTGCCGGAAAAATATCGCCTGAGAAAATAGCCCCGTCAGACAGGGCGTCCTGGCACCGGGGTCAGGCTCTCTTTATCGATCCCGAGGCGTTTCATGCGGGAAAGCAGGGTGGTGCGCTTGAGTCCCAGCCGCTGCGCCGCGCCTTTTGGCCCGGCCACGACGCCGTTTGTCTCTTTCAGCACGCGCATGATCAGCTGATATTCGTCTTCACCGTCCTGAGCCACTTCGGCGGCAGTCAGCGGCTCTTCTGTCATCGTGAGCTCGGGCAGCGACAGTTGCAGCACGTTACCCCGGGTCAGCAGAACCGCACGTTCGATGACATTCTCCAGCTCGCGGACGTTACCCGGCCACTCCAGTGACGAAAGCGTGCGCAGCGTTTCGGCAGGAATACTGTCGATGTTGCGCCCCATCCGACGCGCGATTTTAGCGGTAAAGGCTTTCACCAGCAGCGGGATGTCCTCAGGGCGTTCGCGCAGCGGCGGCAGGCAGATCGGGAACACGTTGAGGCGATAATAGAGGTCGCTACGAAACTCGCGTTCGGCGACCATTTTTTTCAGGTCGCGGTTCGTGGCGGCAATCAGGCGGACATCGGTCTGAATCAGCTTATTGCTGCCCAGCCGCTCAAATTCCTGCTCCTGTAACACGCGAAGCAGCTTGGGCTGCAGCTCAAGCGGCATATCGCCCACTTCATCGAGGAACAGCGAGCTTTTATCCGCCAGTTCGAAACGCCCCAGCCGCTGGCTGCTGGCACCGGTAAACGCGCCGCGTTCATGGCCGAAGAGATCGCTTTCCAGCAGCCCCGCCGGCATTGCGGCGCAGTTCATCTTCACCATACGACGGCTGTTACGGTTACTCAGGTTGTGGATCGCGCGGGCGATCAGCTCTTTCCCGGTCCCCGTTTCACCGAGGATCAGCACTGTGCTGTCGCTTTGCGCCACCATCTCAACCTGCTTCAGCACGCTGTACATGGCTTCGCTACGGCCAATGATCTCGCCGAATTCGCTGTCGACATTGTTGAGCTGTTCGGTTAGCGCCAGGTTTTCATCCACCAGTCGCTCTTTAAGACGGTGGATCTCCTGGTAGGCCAGCGCGTTATCCAGCGCGATGGAGATCCGCTCCGCTATCTGACGCAGCAGCTTCAGGTTGGCGGTAGTAAAGACCCCCTCTTCACACTGCGCCAGTTTCAGTACGCCGAGCATGGTATTGCCGGACATCAGCGGCAGCAGGCACAGCGTCTGGATTTTGTTACCCCAGGTGTTAAACAGCATCCGCTCGTACGGCGCCAGCACGTCACGCTCGTTTAAATTGAGCAACAGGATCTCTTTGCTTTTAAACACCTTCTCAGAAAGGGTGCCGGCCTCATCGACCTCACTCTGCTCATGGGCCGGATTCGCTTCGTCGAGATAGTGGGTCGAGTAGATGTTCAGCTTGCCCTTGCGGTGCCCCCGCAGGGCAATACTGATGGCGTCGATTTTAAAATAGTGATGGATCTCTTTAGAGACTTCGCTCACCAGTTCGTCCATATCGAGCCGGGAGAGCACGGCGTTGGTAATGGCCACCAGAATGCGGAAATTGTCGCGCTCACGGCTCAACAGATCGTAATCGACATTGTTACTGACGCGGCTTTGGATCTGCTCCGCCACGACGGCGGCAATCTGGGTAAAGGTATGCAGACGTTCATATTCCGCCTCGCTCCAGGGCTGACGGGTGTGACGAATGAATTCGCAGCCGCCAAAAATACGCCCCTCAGCCGCCAGAGGCAGCAGGCTGTAGTAGCCGAAAGGCTGGTAAACCGGGCTTTCCGCCAGCTTCGGCCACGCCTGGCAGAACTCGTCGAAGCTGCAGTGCAGCGCTTCCGGGCGAGAGAGAATACGGCGCACCGGGCCGTGCGCGAGGAACGTTTCGTCCTCATACTCAAAAGGTTTGCCGTTCTCGCGGGTTGAGTAGTAGCTCGCGCGGTGGCTCGCGCTATGCCAGAGCACAATCGCCGCGCTGTCTGCCAGCGCAGATTGCCTGACCAGCCGCGTCAGGGCGTCGCTCAGCGCGCCAAGATCGGGCTGTTGTAAAAGTGTGCGCGTGATATCAAACAGACCCTGCTGTCCAAGATCGCTCATCGGTGTATACGGCATAGTGCTTTCCAGTAGAAACGGGCAAAAAAAGATAACAACCTGTGCTGACCGCTTTTGGCGCGGTTCTAGCAAATTCGGGGTAAAGGCTCGGCGTGCGGCAGATCCAGCGTACGTTTCACGCCGTAAAGCCCGGTCAGGCGAACACCCCGGCGTTCAACCACTTCGCCAATCACCGCCGCGTCTTTGCCCAGCGGGTGCTCCCGCAGTCGCGCCAGCACGGCTTCGGCGGCGTGACGCGCCACGCCAATCACCAGCTTCCCTTCGTTAGCAAAGTTGAGCGGATCAAGACCCAGCAGCTCGCACATGCCGCGAACCGCCGTTTTTACGGGCAGGGCGCGCTCCGTCAGTTCAATCCCGCAGCCGCAGCTGGCGGCGAATTCATGGACCACAGCATTGA